>JAEWDG010000020.1 GCA_023390215.1 Bacteroidota bacterium
ATGTGAGGCAGTAATAAATTCCAATCACTATACTTTAGTTCCCGATTACTACACCATATTTAAAACATCGGGTGAATTAAACGCAGAATCGATCCTCGAGATCCAGGCAGAAAAAACATCCGGGGATGCAAATATTTATTGGAGCAGGTTTGGACAGACACAGGGGATCAGGGGTGCCGGAGGTACAGAATGGGACCTGGGCTGGGGCTGGAATACGCCAACAACAGCACTCGTGAATTCGTATGAATCTGGAGATAAACGAAAGGACGCTACTATCCTTGTTTCCGGCCAATCTGATGGAGGTATTACAACCGGTGGTTACGGAAAGACCCTTCCTGCATTAAGTAATGCACAATACTGGAATAAGAAAGTTTATAACACTTATGACGAATATATCGCCCGTGGACTTGGACTTCCGAACAACGAGTCACAAAATACCTGGGTAAATTATCGTGCTTTGCGTTATTCGGACGTATTATTAATGGCAGCCGAAGCTGCGAACGAGATCGGTGGTTCACCAAATACCGACAGTGCGGAAACCTGGGTAAACAGGATTAGAAATCGTGCTGGTCTTCCAGATATAACCTACACCACGCAGACGGCAATGCGCGACGAAATTAAAAAGCAGCGTCGTGCAGAATTCGCGATGGAAATGGAAAGGTTCTTCGACCTGGTTCGCTGGGGTGATGCTGACGCAGTGCTTGCGCCTTTAGGATACCAGCATAGAAACCGTTACTACCCGATACCAACAGGAGCGCTCAATGCAAATCCTAATCTTGTTCAGAATCCGGATTATCCATAATCGAATCGCATTTAATTTTTAAAACGAAATATTTCGAATATGAAAAAGTTATTTATATACTCTGTTGCCGCGATAGCGATTCTTACCGCGTCTACGGGTTGTCAAAAAATGGATAAGCCTGGTTTGGGAAATTATCCAACTGATGCTAATCCTCCCGGAGGAGCATTAAAGTTTTACGTTGCCTTTGATGGTAACTCATCAAACGATTTAAAAAATTCTGCGGATTCGATCAGGGCTAATTTTCCCTCAGTAAGCGGAACCGTGGTAGACGGCGGAGCCAGCGGAAGAGCTTATCAGGGATCTCCGGATTCATTTGTACAATTTGGAGCCGCTAACGATTTTGCCGGCGCAACAAGCTTCACCGTAGCTTTCTGGGTGAAAAAGACACCCCAAGCCGCCGGTGCAGGAACCAATTTCGCCTTTGCCATGAACTCTTCCGGATACAGCTGGACCGGATTAAAAATGTTCTTTGAATTTGAAGATGCAGGGAACCCATCCACAACCGATGCTGCAGCAGGTAAATTTTACCTGATGGACCAATGGTTTGAATATACCGGAACCAAGAGAATGCCGAATGTGTTAGATGGCACATGGCATCATCTTGCATTTGTTTATGATGAGAACACATCTTATCTGACAACTTATATCGACGGGCAGGAACCTACAAACCTTCCCGCGGGTTTCGGAAATGTATTAAAGGACGGCTCCCCAAGAGGCCCGCTTAACTTTGTAGAAGATGGTAAAGCCATTACCGGTTTTACAATCGCGGGACCAAGTGCGCCGGCGCATAACGCAAATGGTTGGATGGGAAATCTCGACGGCCAAATGGACCAGTTTAGATTATATAATACAGCGTTGACCGCATCTGAAATACAAGCCCTTTACAATAGCCGCTTATAATCTTTGTATTTTATTAATGTTGGGGGCTGAACGCTATAGTTCAGCCCTTTTTTATCTTTACTATACCAGTTGTGAAGAAATCTATCACCAGACTCTGCTTAGCTTTTACAGGTTTTACGATTTTAAACCTGGGATGTACCAACAAAAAATCGGGAGCCGATGGTATGTTTGAATCTCTGGCTTCTACAACCACACATGTGGATTTTCAAAACAAGCTTGAGAAAACTGAGCTGTTCAATATTCTCTATTACCTCTACTACTATAACGGAGCCGGGGTAGCTATTGGCGACGTCAACAATGATGGACTTCAGGATATATACTTCAGCGCTAACTCAAAAGGGCATAATAAACTGTACCTGAATAAAGGGAAGTTCCAGTTTGAAGATATAACGGAACGGGCCGGCGTAGCAGGCACCGCCGATTGGTGTACCGGAACCGCCATGGCGGATGTAAACGGTGATGGCCTTCTCGATATTTATGTGTGCGCAAGCAGCCAGCACCATAATCTACAGGGGAAAAACGAACTATTTATTAATAACGGTAACCTTAGCTTCACAGAAAGCGCGGGAAAATATGGCCTTGATTTTTCAGGCTTCGGCACACAGGCCGCTTTTTTTGATTATGATCATGATGGAGATCTCGACTGCTTTCTGCTTAACCATTCACAAAAGCCGCATTCAAATATCAGGGATACATCTGGTCGTCGGGTATTCGACGCCGTTAGTGGCGACAGGTTGCTGCGCAACGACCTGGATAGCCTGAATCGCTTTACCGATGTTTCAAAAGAAGCAGGTATTTATCAAAGCAGTCTCGGATATGGATTAGGGATAGCCATTGGAGATATCAACAACGATGGTTGGGATGATATATATATAGGGAATGATTTTCATGAAAACGACTATTATTATATCAATACCGGTAAAGGGAGTTTTGTGGAATCAGGCGCCAAACATTTCGGGCACTACAGCCGTTTCAGCATGGGAAATGATCTTGCGGATTATAATAACGATGGTCAACTTGATCTTATCACTGTAGACATGCTTCCACCGGATGAGAAAACATTAAAGACATACGGCAGTGATGAGAATTTCGATACGTATAAATTTAAATTAACGAACCACGGGTATCAAAACCAGTACTCCCGTAATTGTCTTCAAAGAAATAACGGAAACGGAATCTCTTTCAGTGACCTGGGTTTGCAGGCAGGCGTGTCGGCAACAGACTGGAGCTGGGCGCCCCTCTTCGCGGATTTCGATAATGACGGGAAAAAAGATCTTTTTATTTCCAGCGGCATTGTGAAGCGTCCTGTTGATCTCGACTATGTACGTTTCGTGTCAGACCTCGCATTAAAAACCCAGGAAAACCTGAATGCCACCAGCAAGTTCGATGATGCGGCCATTAAAGAAATGCCCGATGGTGCGTCTCATCCTTTCTTCTATAAAGGAGATGGCAATGGATTTAAGGATGTGAGTGATGTGTGGGGTACGGAAAACATGAAAGGTTATTTTAACGGTTCAGCGTATGCTGATCTTGATAACGATGGTAACCTGGATATGGTAATTAATTGTATCAACGCACCAGCCCAGATCTTAAAAAATAAAGGACCACAGAAAAACAGTATAGATGTAAGGCTGAAAGGTTCTGACAAAAACAAGTTTGGAATCGGTGGTAAAGTTTGGGTTTATTCCCGCGGCACAGTTCAGTATCAACAAATACAAACCAGCCGCGGTTTTCAATCAGGTGTTGCACCGGTACTGCATTTTGGTCTGGATAGCACCCACCTGGTGGATAGTATTCTTGTTGTTTGGCCTAACCAGGCATATCAGTTAATTAAAAATATTCCGGCGATTCCGCACTTTGAAGCGTATCAGAAATCCGCATCGGGAGTATTCAATTACGCATCTTTCTTTCCTGAAACAGTATCACCGCTAAAGGATGTAACGGATCAATACAATGTCTTATGGTCGCATAAAGAAAACAGCTTTTTAGATTTTAACAAGCAATATCTGATTCCGCATATGGAATCTACAAGAGGTCCAAAAATCGCTGTTTCGGACATAAACAAGGATGGACTCGACGATATTTTTGTTTGTGGCGCCAGCGGCAATCCGGGTCAATTGCTGATTCAAAATCCCGCACACCGTTTTATTCCATCTGATACAGGTTTGTTCAACAAGATGCGCGAAACAGAATCTGTTGATGCTGTATTCTTTGATGCCAATAATGACGGCTGGCCTGATCTGTACGTGGTAAGCGGCGGCAATCAGTTCAACGATGGTGATGCAAGGCTCGCAGATCAATTCTTCCTCAATGATGGAAAAGGACATTTTACCAATGCATCTGCAAAAATTCCTGAGATATTAAAAAACAAATCATGTGTGTCAGTTGCTGATGTAGATAAAGACGGTGACCTTGATCTTTTTGTAGGCGGATTGGCTGACGCTACCCGGTTTGGAATTGCTCAACCTTCTTATCTCCTGATCAATAATGATTCGGGAATGTTTACAGGAGCGGATCAGGCCATAAT
>JAEWDG010000194.1 GCA_023390215.1 Bacteroidota bacterium
GATATGAGACCTCTGTTAAGCTCACGCACCTGGTAAGGGGGACAAAAGAAGCCTATTTTTCAGGTTTGAATAAAAACAAGCAGAGAGAACTTCGTAAACTGTATAAGGCAATGGACGCGGGCGAGATCTCCGTGGAAGAACATATTAGCCAGGAAGAATTGACGGAACTTATTCGCAAAACATCGGATCGCAAAAATTTTGATCCTAAAACGGATATTGTTCTGAAACTTGTAAACCGTGCGAAAGAAATTCCCGCAAAAACTTTTGCCATCCGTTCAAACGAATTTGGCGTAGTGGCATTTGGGTTTTTGCCTTATGATGATAAAGCAATGTACAACCTGGTGAATGTGTCGATAAGAGGAACAAACAGCACATTAAGAACAGTAAACCTCCTGCTCATAAACAAAGCCATTGAATTCGCTCTGGAAAATAATCTTGTCTTCGATTTTGAAGGAAGTATGCTTCCGGGGGTAGAATCTTTTTTCCGTGAAATGGGGGGAAAACAGGTTCCTGTTTACAGGGTACAAAAATCAGGTTCGATTAAGTATTCGTTGCTGCGCGCACTAAAACAAATAAAGAATGACCGAAAAAAAGCTTAAGATCTGTTTTGTTACCAGTATGCACGACTGGAACGATGATAGAATTTTCGAACGAGCAGCGGTAGGGCTGGCCTCTTTGGGCCATGAAGTAACCTATGTTGCGCCGGGTCCGAAAGATATGATTGCTGAAGGCGTTCGCATCAAAGCTCTACCAAAAAGAGAAAGATTGGGAAAGCATCTCAAAGGCCCCGGAGAGGCGTATCGTGCGATGAAGAAGATTGAAGCTGACCTTTATTATTTCCATAATCCAAATATGATGTTTCAAATGCGCCGCTGGGCACGGAAAGGCCATGCGGTGTTCGCAGACATTCATGAAAATTATGAAGTGAGGGTTGATGCTTTACCGCTTCCGAAATGGATCCGCAACATATTGGTTAAGCGGTACCGTAAATTTGAGAACCGCATTTGCAGTGCTTATGCCGGTCTTACGGTTGTTACGGAATCCATGCGTAAAAAAATGGAATCGAGTGGTGTTCCTATTTTGATTCTTGACAATGTTCCTTCGCTGAAGAGATTAGCGAATATTAAACTCGCGGATCAGAAGGCAGAACGGCCTACCATTATCACTTCAGGAAACAATTCCCCGGCACGAAATTGCATGAAGGCAGTTGAGGCTTTACCTGAAATTGTGAAAGCTATTCCCAATGTGGAAATGAAATTTGTAGGAAGATTTACACCTACATCTTATGAACAGGATTTGAATGCAAAAGCCGCAGAATTGGGTGTTTCTGCCAATTTCAAAACTGAAGGTATGTTACCCTGGCTGGAGAATTTTAAGCGTATATCTTCCGCCCATATTGGCTGCGTTTTTTATAATGACAACCTTAACAACAGGGTCACCCTGCCCAACCGTTTGTACGAGTATATGTATGTGGGATTGGCGGTTTTGGGAGAAGAATTCCCTGAAGTGAAAAATGTGGTGGATAAAACCGGTTGCGGAGCCACAGTAAATTCCCAATCGCCAAAAGATATCGCTGAGAAAGCGATTTCGTTGCTGCAATCGCCGGAAAAACTGGAAAAGGCAATGAAAAATTCACGGGAAGCTGTGTTGAATAAATATAATTTTGAAAATGCGCTGGTTGAACTTGACGCATTCTTCAGAAAGTACACAAAAGCATAATTCAGAAAGATGCATAAAAGAAGATTCGGCAGGATTTCCGAATACGTAAGATCAAGGGTTTATAACAATGAAGATTTTCGGAAGCAGTGGAAGGATACAAATCCTTTTATTGGTACCGATAAAGAGTTTTCTTTTAAAGGAAGAACAGATTTTGTGATCGGGTTAATTTATGATCCAGCACAATATCACCGTTACTGGATCGCAGCATGTCTCGACCTGGGGGTTTCCTATAAAGTTGTTGATATTCTTAAAGACGATTGGCTGGAAGAAGTAAAGAAAAGCGGCTGTGCCGGGTTTATGATCTGGCCGCATATCAACAGCATGGTATTAAAAGATATTCTTGACGAAAGGGTTTTTCTTTTGGAAAAATATCATGGAATAAAAATTTATCCCGGAGCAGAGGCGCTGGCGCTTTTGGATAATAAACGCAGGGTTCGCGACTGGTTGCTTGCAGCCGGATTCAATCCGCCCAAAACCTGGTGTTTTGCACAAAAAGCTGAGGCATTACAATGGGCAGAAACAGCAAAATTTCCGGTCATCTATAAAACAGTAAAAGGCAGTGTGTCACGTGGGGTCGAGATTATTGAATCTAAAGCACACGCGATACGGTTGATCAACCAATGTTTTGGTAAGGGTGTTTATCCGCACCGGATGGACAGAAGAAACAATCAATGGGATTTTATTCTTTTCCAGGAGTATTTACATGAGTGCGGAGAGATTCGTTTGATACGCATCGGCGATGATTATTTTGCAATTGAAAAAGTGAGGAACGTAGATGCATTTCACAGCGGTTCAGGAAAAATGCGCTGGATGCCGAAGAATGAATACCTGCTGAACCGGACAAAAGAAATTACGGATAAAGGCGGATTTCGTTGTATGAATGTTGACTTCCTTCAGGATAAGGAAGGTAATTACACCGTCAATGAATTACATGCATTGTTTCATGGTCCGCGTATACCTGATGAAACCAATATGGGTAAATACCACCAGGATCCCGCAACAGGTGAATGGATCTTTACTCCGGGGAATTATTACCGGAACTATACCACGAATTGCCGTGTGCTCGATTTTATCAAGGTATTGGGCCTGAAATTCGAGGATAATAAAGAATGGCTCAGCAAAGATGTATTCTATGAAATTGATGGCAGAAGAATGTAACAAAGCAAGCGTGGATGAGGGTTAAAGAACTGGTACTTCCATTTTATCAGCGATATAAATACCTGAAATATTTCAGGAAATTTTACAGGCCTATTGGCTTATACAATACCGTTTGGTGTTTTTTCAACGGTTTCTTTCCCAAACATTTTATTTTATTCGATCTCAAACACAATGACCCTTCGTTGTATGTTTCTGACTATGAAGAAAATTTCAGGATCAGCCGGATTAATAAAGCAACGCGCCTGATCAACAATAAAATCTTATTCACTGAGATCGTTCGGTCTACGGTCGTGATGCCGGAGATCAAAGGGGTTATTGAAGCCGGCAATTTTGTAATGTATGCAGACAAAGGATGTCTGGATATGCAAGATCTCTTACAATATATCCGAACAACGGAAGGCGTGATCTTCAAGCCCATTGATGGAGATGGAGGTGAAGGAATTTATCTGGTGAGGTATAAAGGCGATGGCTATGTGTGGAACCAAAAAGATGTTTCTGAAAGTGAGTTATTGAGCAATATTTCAAAACTGAATTATTATTACATCTCTGACCTCGTTGAGCAGCATCCTTATAGTGCAGCCTTCTATCCTTTCAGTGTAAACACGATCAGGATAATCACTTTTTTAGATCCTGTATTTAAAAAGCCTTTTATCGCTCTTGCCGCACACCGGATCGGTAACGAAGTGAGCAGACCTGTTGACAATTGTGCAAAGGGTGGATTAACCGCCGAAATAAATATCGCGACCGGGAAACTGAGCAAAGCAGTGCGCACCTATTTCGAAGGAAAAACTCCTGAGTGGTACGCGCATCATCCTGATACAGGCGCTCAAATTGAAGGATTCGAAATTCCGGGCTGGGAAAAAATAAAAGAAAAAACACTCCAACTGGCCGAAAATTTTTCATTTCTTCCATCGATCGGTTGGGATATAGTTGTTCTTCCAAATGGAGAATTAACCGTTCTTGAAGCAAATTCCGGCGCAGACCTTAAACTTCACCAGGTGCACAGGCCGCTGCTGGCAGATCAAAACATCAAAGCCTTCTATAACTATTACGGTGCAATTAAAAGATAAGTTCCTCCTGAATGGGAAATTTCACTTTAATATCTAAGTCGAACAAAGCGGCGCAACAACGCGTAAGCGCCTACTATCAGGAAGTGCTGGGTAAAACTTCGATTGAGCGCGACGCAGGAAGCTACCGGCTTATCTATTGCGATAAAGGCTTTTTAACAGAGTCGCATTTTTTCGGGGATGAAAATGGATTTATCTGTTTCTCGGGCTCACCGATTTTCAGAAATTCCGCAACGATAGATTCTTCGGTTCGCGCAGTCTACGACGCCTTATGT
>JAEWDG010000209.1 GCA_023390215.1 Bacteroidota bacterium
CCCTTCTGATGAGCTCAGGGCAGACTGGTCATTTGAAGGCGGTATTGATGACCTAAAGCTCATTTTCCTCGTCGGCAAAAAAATCGCAGCTTCCAGACAATGGCCAACATGGAAAGCTGGTTCTGAATTCAAGGCATTAAGACCCTAAATGTATATTCTCGGTAACGATCCGGTTTTTCCCAAAATATCTGAGACTGATGCTGAAGGTATTCTGGCAATAGGTGGTGATCTATCTCCTGAACGTCTGATCAATGCTTATCGCAATGGGATCTTTCCCTGGTACTCGGAAGATGAACCCATTATCTGGTGGAGCCCTGATCCCAGATTTGTGCTGTTTCCGCAAGATCTCAAAGTGAGTAAGTCGATGAAACAGGTGATGAACACAGGTAAGTTTGAGTTTCGCTACAACACTTCGTTTGAGCAGGTGATCAAAAACTGCAGCATCATTAAACGCGAAGGCCAGGATGGCACCTGGATCCATCCCGAGATGATCGGAGCCTATATCCAATTACATCAAAAAGGATATGCCGTTTCCGCGGAATGCTGGAGAGGAGATCATCTTGTAGGCGGACTTTACGGTATACGCATGGGAAAGATATTTTTTGGAGAGAGCATGTTCGCTCATGAATCCAATGCGAGCAAATTCGCATTTATTTCCCTGGTTAGAAAATTAGAAGCGGAGGGCCTTTCATTGATAGATTGCCAGACCTATACAGATCAACTTGCATCTCTTGGTGCACGCATGATCCCAAGATTGCTATTCTGTAAGCTGGTGGAAGAAGGGGTGGAAGAGAAATGAGCGGTGAGTGGCGGGTTGTACGTGTTTAAGGTGGGTGTAGAGTGATAAGTTGTAAGATTTAGATAATCAAAACTGCTTTCGCGTAAAACTTAACTTACTATCATCGGATAAATAGAGAACAAGGATTTGATTATCCAACCGGTAGTCTACAAGTTTATCATACACATGCCTGGCAAATATTTCTGAAACCCTTGAGTTTGCACATGGACCTTTGGTAAGGATCTTCGAAAAATGTATGCGGGAGCCCAGTACCGAAACTGAGCCACTGATTGCATTACATCCATCAGTGCCGGTTACCGTTTCATTGTCGATGCGAATATCCAGGTAGGGCAATGAACCTGCATAATCAGTTTTGGATATTTTTTCTCCGTTGATTTTATCCAGCATCCAGACATCGTTCAACTGGTTATTATACAAATACTGCCCGCAACCACTGTAAGTGACTTTCCCCAGACGCACTTCGACAGATTTGGCAAGCGAATTTTCCCTGCCGTTTAAACAAGCGGTACTACTCATAATTATGGACAGAACAGAATCGCCGGTTTTTACGTTGAAAACAGTTTGCGCATTTTCTAACGGTCCGTCAAGGATCGGAAGCAGTCTTAAATTATGTCCGTCCTTAGCGTTAAAAACAATGTCTCCATCAAAATCAGCTTCCAACGACCAGGTTACCGGCTTCGATCCATTTGCCGTAATATCTATGCCTTTCTTCCATTTTCTGTTTAAAGAATCAGGTAGTTTTGTTTTGCGCTGGCCTTCCAGCACCTGTTCAGATTTCTGAACTTTCCTTTCACCGCAGGAAAAACAAAACACTATAACAACAATAAACAGCGATGCAATTCTATGATGCATATATTAAAGGTAGAAAATAGGTCCTGAAACTTTTGATAACATCGTATTTTGCAGCATTCAATTAATATTTTATGAAGAAATTTCTTTTGCCGGTTTTTGTTTTGCTCTCAGCGTGCAGTACGCACGTGAATAAAACCGCGGTTGCCAATGCAGCACCAGACGATGTGGTTATTCCCGGTAAACTCTTTGCCTCTCTCTTTCAGCAAAGGGCAGCTGAGTACCGGGCACTTTGCCTGCAGGCTTATAATATCGCAAGATTCAGGATAGATAATTATACTCCTCAGAGCAGCAAGCCCCGTGCTGTGATCACCGATCTTGATGAAACCGCATTGGATAACAGTTATTTTGAGGTGCATCAAACATTGCAGGGTAAAGATTATGAACCTGGGGCCTGGGCTGAGTGGACATCAAAGGCCATGGCAGATACAATGGCCGGTTCAGTGAGTTTTTTCCGCTATGCCGCATCCCAGGGTATTGAAGTGTTTTATGTTACAAACAGGGATGAGAAAGATTTCGAGGGCACATTAACCAATCTTAAGAAATACGGATTCCCGTACGCTGACCCCGGTCATCTTATCATCCGGAAAAATGTTTCCAGCAAAGAACAACGCAGACAAGCCATTGCTGAAACTCATGAGATCGTTTTATTGCTGGGCGATAACCTGGCAGATTTCAGTGCATTGTTTGATAAGAAAACGGAAACCGAACGTCGCCAGAATGTAGATCTCTCAGCATCAGAATTTGGTAAGAAATTTATCATACTACCCAACACTGTTTACGGAGACTGGGAGTCGAGTCTGTTTCAATATCAAAGATTCACTGCCGCACAAAAAGATTCGGTGGTCAAAGCTTCGGTAAAAGGATATTAAACCGTTGCGCATAAAAAATCCCCCGGCTCACCGGGGGATTTTTTTATAACTTTTAAATACTTCTGTTGGGGTCGAAATTTTCAAGTTCTTTCGATACTGCGTTAAGAAAAGTAGAACCCAGCGCACCATCGATTATCCGGTGATCATAACTCATCGAGATATACATCATGTGGCGTATCGCGATGCTGTCGCCCTGTGGCGTTTCAATAACAACAGGTCGTTTTTTGATCGCACCAACCGCCATGATCGCAACCTGAGGCTGATTGATGATCGGCGTTCCCATAATACTTCCAAAGGTTCCAACATTGGTGAGCGTGAATGTTCCCCCCACGGTGTCGTCAGGTTTCAATTTATTGTTCCTCGCCGCATTGGCCAGAGCATTTACCTGTTTGGTAAGGCCTGTAAGGTTCAACTGATCTGCATTCTTAATTACAGGCACGATGAGGTTTCCGCTGGGCAGAGCCGTGGCCATCCCTATATTCAGATCCTTCTTAATAACGATCTTATCACCATCCAGTGAACTGCTGAGCATAGGATATTTTTTCAGCCCTTTCACAACGGCTTCAATAAATAAAGGCGTGAATGTGATTTTTTCACCTTCGCGTTTTTCAAATTCCTTTTTTATTTTTTCTCTCCACAACACAAGGTTGGTTACATCACATTCCACAAAACTTGTAACATGTGGGCTTGTCGCTTTACTGTCAACCATATGTTTGGCGATCAGTTTGCGCATGCGATCCATTTCGATAATTTCTACATTTCCTGAATAACTAACCGGCGCCGCATTTGCCACAGTCATTTCCTGTTTTGGTGCGGATGCAGGAGTTGTTGCAGATGGTGCTGTTCGTGCTGCATGGCCTGGTACGCCGTTTTGTTTGTTTGCAACGTATGCGAGAATATCCTTTTTGCTTACTCTTCCATCCTGTCCGGTACCTGGTATTTGTTCAAGCTCTGACATGCTGATTCCTTCGCTCGCAGCAATATTCATCACCAACGGTGAATAAAATCTTGCAGAGCCGCCTGAGGATGCCGGTGCAGATGCCGCAGGCGTGTAAGGAACCTCTTCTATTACTTTAGCGTCTTCGTATTGTGTTGCGGCAGGTACCTGTGGAGCAGGAGCGGAGGTTATTGCAGCTTCAGAACCTGTACGGATCCTGGCGATCACGGTTCCTATGGGAACTACATCATTCTCTTTAAATAAGATTTCTTCCAAAACTCCCGCGCTGGTGGAAGGTACCTCACTGTCTACTTTGTCCGTTGCAATATCAAGTACCGTTTCGTCCTGAGCGATCTTATCTCCTGGTTTTTTATGCCACTTCAGTATCGTGGCTTCCATGATACTCTCTCCCAGTTTTGGCTTTACCAAATCAACTAAAGCCATAAAATTGATCTAAATTTTGAGAGGCAAATGTAAGCAAATTGGTTAGATGTCCGAATCAGCAGCTAATCCACGGAAAGAATGAATTTTCTCAAAAAGTTCAATGCATTCATTGCAGTTACTTCAATATTTTGCCTGCGCCCGAAACGGAAATGAAATTTATGGGTAATGACTGCATCGGTAGATCCTGCCGCCATCCATACGGTCCCCACCGGTTTTTCGGGGCTGCCGCCATCGGGTCCCATGATCCCTGATACAGCAATCCCGAAGTCTGCGCCTGTAAGTTTTAAGAGGCCTTCTACCATTTCAATCACAACTTCTTCACTCACTGCTCCGAATTTCAACAATGTTCCTTCCGATACACCCAGCATTTTCTTTTTCATCTCATTGCTGTATGTTACAGTGGAACCTTCAAACACAGCGGATGATCCGGGAAGAGTAGTCATCAAATGAGCGATATATCCCCCTGTACAACTTTCCGCCGCTGCCATATGGGCGTTTTTATTCTGCAGAAGATCCAACAGGATTTTTTCCATCGGAAGATCTTCGTCACTGATCATCACATCAGCGAGGAGTTCCTTTAATGCAGCAAAATGCTGATCCATAGCCGCCACGAGCACCTTACGATCTTTGTGCATACCGCTAAGGCGTAAACGTACTAATCCATAGTTTGGCAGATAAGCGAGTTGTAAAAATTCAGGAAGTGAAGATTCAAATGTCTCAAGCCTGTCGGCTATTACAGATTCTCCAATACCGAAAGTTTGCAGGGTCCGGTGTAAAATATTTTCCTGGTTAACGGCTTTGCGGATCTCGTCGAAACCATATTCCTGCATAATTGTTTTCATTTCGAAAGGCACACCCGGTAAACTGATATAAATGCAATTGTTTCTCTCAAACCACATACCCGGAGCCGAACCGGCAGTATTCAGCAGCACCCTGCAGGAAGAAGGAACATCTGCCTGTTTTATATTTCTTTCTGTCAGTTCTTTTTTAAAAACCTCGTTCCATAATCTCGTTATGTGATCAAGCGTTGGCTGGTGTGTGATCATTTCTCCGCCGAAATATTCCAGCAGGAATGGTTTTGTGATATCATCGGCCGTGGGGCCGAGGCCACCGGTCATGATTATAAGTTTATTATTGCTCAGACTATCGAGTGCAGTTTCAATATCTTTTTTATTGTCTCCAACGGCCAGTCGGCTTGTTACTTTAATACCGATCTTATTTAATTCCTGCGCCAGCCAGGCGCTGTTTGTGTCAATTACCTGGCCGATGAGCAGTTCGTCACCAATGGTTATGATCGCGGCAGTTTCCATCTCACTAAATTTGTCGCAAGTTATGATGAAGTGCGCAACGATATTTTCAATTCTTTTCTTACTCAGTTCAACTTTTTTGCGATCCCAGGATCTGGACAAAAAAATTTCCAAAGAACTCAGCAAGCTGGAAAAAGATCCTCAATTCACGCACGCATTTTTAGGAATGGACGTATTGGATGCCAAAACAGGTAAATCGTTGTTTTCCTACAATGCACAAAAATCCTTGCTACCAGCCAGTACACAAAAAATATTAACGGCTTCGGCCTTACTTGAAAAATATGGTCCGGATTACAGGATAAAAACAGATTTCAGCCTGGGCGTTTACGATAACAACAGGAACATTTTATTTATACGCGGAAATTTTGATCCTTCGATGGGATCCAACAGGTGGACGAACACTTCCGCCAAAATCATCATATCTGAAATTTTGTCCGCACTTGAAAAAAAAGGAATTCAAAAAATAGACAGCATAATCTTCAACAACGATGTTTCAGGTTTCAGCCTTCCGCGCGGCTGGATCTGGGAAGATATCGGGAATTATTATGGAGCGGCAGCAGAACGGTTCAACTGGAGAGAAAATAATTTCGATATACATTTACAATCTCAAACAGAAGCCGGCTCACAAGTAGGTATTGTTTCTCATAATGGTCCGGATGATCTGGTTCTTTATTCATTCTTAACCGCCGGAACCAAAGGATCTGGAGATAACGCTTATGTTTTTCACGCGCCGAACGACAGTTTTGCGTTCATCAGGGGAACGATTCCTGCGGGAGAAAAAGATTTCAGGATTTCCGCCTCTGCTTCAGGTGCGGCGTTGTTCATGTCAGACCTCAGAAAAGCTTCAAATATTTTCAGTAACTCAGGTTTCGGATACACACAAACGCTTCCACCCGGATCAAACATTCTTTTTACCCATGAATCGCCGCCACTTGATAGTTTGGTTTATTGGTTTTTAAATAAAAGTATCAATCTGTATGGTGAATCGTTCATCGGATTATTGTCGGAAGGAAATTATGAGAAAGGCCTGGATAGTTTATATGCAGTTTCGCATTCCCTGGGGATAAATACCGAAGGAATGAATTTATTGGATGGCAGCGGCCTTTCACCCTTGAACCGGATTTCTCCTGCTACACTTGCCACAGCATTATTTATCGCAACGAAGAAAAAATGGGGAAATGGATTATTCGGGGCATTGCCGCTGATAAATGGGATACGGATGAAAGATGGCTATATGACCGGATACAGGAGCTTTGCAGGAATAATTAAGAACAATGAAGGAAGGGAAATGATTTTTTGTCTGATGGCAAACAATTATGCAGGCAATCCGTCCGCGGCGCGCCAAAAATTATGGAATCTGTTGAATGTATTGAAATAGTTATTTTCCCGTCATTCCATCTACACTTATCTTTCCAGGCCCAAGAATGAGTATGGTTAAGAAAGCGACCAGGAATAAAGTTGCTTTCTCACCCGTATTGAATACATCTCCTTTATGTGCAAAGATCAATGCATAACTCATGGTGATGATCACGGGTATGCAGGCCAGCCTGGTAAATAATCCCAGCACAACGAACAGGGCGCAGAAAAATTCTGCAAAAATAATAAGCACCAGGGTGGGGGTTTGGCCGATTCCAAAAAGAGAGGGCATATTCGGAGCGAATTCTTTGAAATGCGCCAGCTTATCATAACCGTGGGACATTAATAAAATGCCGGCGCCAATGCGCAAAACCAGTAACGCAAAATTAAACGCACCGGTGCTGTAGTTAGTAGAGGTCAGTTTTTTCATAACGACGTTGATTGTATGGCATGGAATGCCGGTAAGCGATGTAAAATACGGATTTTGTTTTACCAATCCTTTAACAGCCAATTAAAAATAGTTTCATTTGTTTACATGTGTGATTAATTCATTTATTGTACTGGAATAAAGTTTGCTTTTTTTTACTTCGTTTTAATTTCGCGTCGCGAATATTTAATTAACCCACCATGATTCGAAAATTGCTCGGCACAATGGTACTCGGCATTGTGCAACTTAAAGGTTTTGCGCAGCCAACCCATACGATTACAGATCCGGAGGCAGGATACAAACAGGTTCAAAGCTATATTATGCAGGAAGCGTACGCGCTTGCATATCCCCTGGTAAAGGAACTCAGGGATAAATATCCGGCAAACACTGCGTCAGATCACTCTTATTTAAATGACGATATCAATTATTATTATATTCTCTGCGAACTCCGGTTGCTCCAGGAGACCGGTGAAGCCGATGCTATTAAATATATCAGGACGGTAAATAATGAGGCGCGCAATCAGTTACTGGCTTTTAACCTTGCTCATTTTTATTTCATACAGAATAGTTATGAAAAAACCGTTGAGTATTACGACCTGGCGGGGTATGAGAACC
>JAEWDG010000220.1 GCA_023390215.1 Bacteroidota bacterium
CCCGCTCTGATTTGCTTTCAAAAAAACTGCAGCCGAGCAACGGGATTTCAAACTGCTTCATAATAGGCCTGGCATCCATATCGTGCTGGAACAATCTTTTGCCGATAACGATATCACCGATGTTCAGATCAGGATGAATGGCACCTCCTACGCCGGTAAAGATCAGTTCAGTAATACCAAATTTCAGGATAAGTGTCGCCATCGTTGAAGCAGCGGCCACTTTACCCCAACGGGAGAAAACAATCACTGTTTTAAAATTATTTATCGTACCCGTATAATAAGTTCTCCCACCCAAACTGATTTGCTCTTTATTATGCAACAAATGCGTTATACCTGAGATTTCCTCCGGCATCGCACCCATTATTCCGATCAGCTTTTGGCTCATATTTTTTTTCCTTGTAGCGTGAAGTCAGCGCAGGCAATATCCGCTAAGCTAATTGAAATACCATTGTTTACATTAAGATCAGTAATCAGATAAAAAACAGGTGCAGGGTTTAGCTGCACCTATGCGTATTGAAAAATTTATTTTAATCCTTGAATTATCCTGCATCGGGTATCACAGGTTCAACCAGCTTCGTTAGCTTTTCTAGAGATTCCTGCCATCCCAGGTAACAGGCTTCCACGGGGATCAGCGCCGGGATATTTTCCTGGAGAATTTTTATTTCGGTTCCAACAGAAACTTTTTTGATCCAAACAGAAGTCAACATTTCTCCGGGAAGATTAGGATCATCGAATGTGTCGCTATATTTCAAAAATTCGTTGGGCTTTATTTCAATATACTTTCCGCCGAACGAATGGCTGTGGCCGGTAGAGAAATTCTGAAACGACATTTTGAATTTACCATTTTCCCCGAAACTGAATTCATGAACTGAACACAAGAATCCATAAGGAGGAATCCATGAAGCGAGCGCAGCAGGATCTGAGAATGCGCGGAACAGTTTTTCCGGAGATGTCTTTAGAATTCTGTGAAGAGATACATTGTTTGACATGCTAAAATGTTTGATGTGAATAATGGTATGTATTCCTGATAATTTTTATCAGGAGTCAAAGATCGATGCTTGTTTTAAAATTCATAGGGTGTTGATAAGCCAAATGCCGTGGCTAATTGCGACATGGGTAAGCGATGTTTATCGCTAAACACTATGTGCGGGTGCCTGTTTCTTTTTTATAAAAACGAACACAAGAGACACAAGAAAGAAAAAAAGCAATAGAAGCCCGATGTTGCGCATCAGTTCCATGCCGGAAAGCTTTCCTCCATCGATAAAGGGATAAGGATAAAATCCGGAATACTGACCCCTGATCAACACAAGAAAACAATAAAAAAGAGGGAAGGGCAGAAACTTCAAAACATGCGAATAGGATACCGCATGTCTTTTTTCGTAAAGTGCCCAGTAAATTACAACCAAAACCGGGATTACACTGTGTAGTAATTCATCTACCAAAAACTGCAGACCTTCCGGCTTCCAGAGATGCCTTAATAAAATTTGGTAAAGAAGCCCAACAATAAAAATATATACGGTAAGCGCAGTTAATGCGCCGGGAAGGATCTGGCCACGAATGGCTTTAATGAGTATGAGAAATTTTCTCGAAAAATAAAATGCAATTAGGATATTGGTTAGAATGGTAAAATAGCTAAAAAACCGGATCGTGATTTCATCTACGGATTGATCTGTATTATTAACCAGTAAAACGTACTGGGCAATTACTGCAAACCAGCTTAACAACGCAAGAATGAAGGCAAAAATGACTTTCATGCAGGCTTATTTGGTGGATCATTTCATTCTATGCTTTGAAGATAAAGCAGAATTGAATTGAACGCTGCGATTATTGATTTTTATACGTTCTTCCTGAACGGAATCTTTTAATTTTCTCTTACAAGATGTCCTGCATCATCACCCTTCAAAATCCTCGCAATCATGATCCCGGAACTTTGTCAGTTCATTTCGAATGCAGAAGAATTGATTTATTCTTAAATCTTTCGTTGCCGGAGATCTGCCTTCAAACCTTAGTTGATATAACCCTGCACCTTTAATTTTCTCAAGTTTAAGCATGAGATCGGGGCTGCGGGCTATTATATTTTCTCCGGTCTTTTCAACCGAATCCAGGACTATGGTTTTCTTTTTACCGGAATCGCAGGCGTTTACGAGGAACAATCTGTTATCAGTAATTGATATGTTTGCTGCATCACAACTGTAACAAATACCTTGAAAGTCCACAGCATATTTTTTATAAGGATCTTGTTGCCCAGAATCTCCAATAATCATGGGAACGAGGTCAAGATTGATACTGACGGCTGTAGCCGGCTGGGGTTCATGCGTTGTGTCTGTTTTCGGGAATTGTACGGCGGTGTTTTCCTTAATCTCAGGTTCCGTTTTTTTATGAACACAGGAGAGCAGTGAAACCAGAAAATAAAGCATTATCAGGAAAGAGCAGCGTTTCATGTTATCAGTTTAATTGTAGATAGCGGTAACTAAGACCTCCCGCAGATAGCGCGGATTTGCGCAGATATCGATTTGATTTTTTTCAGTCAGCATAACATAATTGCTTTAATGATCAGGGCCAGGCCAAGTAAAATAAAAAATATTCCACCCAGAACATACCAAAACTTAACCGGCTTTTCTACTTTCGCTTCGCCATCTTTTAAAATGGTAGTAGTGGGCCGGGACGAACGAATTAATATAGCTCCGATGAAGATCATAATGGATCCAAATGCAGCGGTGTAATTAATTCCTTTCACTATTTTCCGGGTTTAAATTCAGGCGAATTGTTAAATGCAACTTCTTCATAAGCGGATCTTAAAACTTCTTCAAAAAGTTTTAGGGGCAGTTGTTTCAATTCGATCAAAGTCCAACCCTGTTGTCCCCATTTGTTTTTAACCGGATATACGATCCCCGGTGCTGTTTTCGAATACACGAACTGGTTGGATTCAGAAAGTTTAAGGCAGGCATGATGTTCTTTTTCGTTATAGGTAGCGAAGATTTTCTTCTTATAACGAAAAGAAACTTTGTCGAAATGCGGGGTTTCACTGGTTTCCGGAAATGAAAGCGCCATCAAACGGAGTTTCGAAAAACTAACCATTATGGGGATGTGTTTTGATCAGGATGGTACATTAGAAGGGCAATAATGGGGTTAAATATTCGTTTTAGCATCTAACACCAACAACTAAGCTATGAAAAGAATCCTGGTTCTGGCAGTGCTGGCCGGAGTGCTGGTATCCTGTTCCAGATCGATAACGGTGAATCAGGCCGCCAACCATCATTATAAACGATGCAGGTCGGTCCGTTAACCAGGTTTTTAATTCGTGCCAGTTGGAATGCTTACCTGCCACCCGCATTAAATCAATAAGCGGTTGACAAAACTTAAAATCAAAAGCCCCGATTCTGTCGGGGCTCTTTTTATTAGTTATGCTGCATGCTTATATAAGATCCAGTGCTAACGCGAAAAATGTAACAATGAATGGGAGGATCATGGAGCAGTATCCACCGCCGACTGAATATACCAGGAAAAATACGCCGACAGAGGCAAGGAACAGGATCCAGTAGATAAAAGTTGATTTTTTCGCTGTAGTCATTTCCGAATTAATTTTCGCAAATATAGGGCGAGATCGGTAAAATGGCCATCATTTTCAGCTTAAATTGTTCAGACACAAGCGCATCCTATTTATTAAATTGCGATTCCAAAACCAGGCTATGATAATTCGATTGCATATCGGCTATAAGACGCGTTACGGACAAGAGATGTATGTGATCCTTAAGGGTAAATCGCGAAAAAAAAATCCGGAGCTCAGGCAAATTAAGATGCAATACGACCAGGAGACCTGGTGGACGGAGATTGATACGGAAGAATTGGATTTGAAAGGAACCCTCCATTACCGGTATGTGTTAAGAGACAGTTCCGGCCCTGATCATTTTGATGCCTGCGCTGAAAGAGAGATCAACCCGAAAAAAATTAAACAGGAGAATATTTCCGTGTTCGACGAATGGCATGCTAACGAATTTCATGCTGCGGTATTTAAAAGCAAACCTTTCAGTGAGGTAATTTTTAAACATCGTACGGGTAAACCCGGGAAAAAGGAAAAAAAATCAACACATTGTTTCCGGGTTGAAGCACCTTACCTGCAGAACGGGAGAACTGTCTGCATAATGGGTTCTTCAAAAGCAATGGGGGAATGGTCGGAAGCGCATGCATTTGAAATGAATTTTGCTGATGGTGCCTGGACGGCC
>JAEWDG010000240.1 GCA_023390215.1 Bacteroidota bacterium
AGTTTGTTCATATCCTGCCGGGATCATCAGGAAAACAAACCTTCGTCTAAAATAAATCTTGTTGAACCTCATACGGTATAAGAGGGGCTGATCCCTTTTGTTTCACCCGATCAGAGCCCGATGGATATGAGTTATTATCCAAAAGATTTTCCGATCCTGCACATGAATGGCACCAGTGATGACGC
Source organism: Bacteroidota bacterium (assembly GCA_023390215.1). GTDB lineage: Bacteria > Bacteroidota > Bacteroidia > Chitinophagales > Chitinophagaceae > Ferruginibacter. The sequence goes on from JAEWDG010000240.1 coordinate 186, forward strand.
ACTGGTGGCAAGAGTAATTTACAGCCGGCCGCAAAAAAAAGGCAGAAAGATCTTCGGAAGTGGAGAGAAAGACCTTGTACAATATGGTAAAGAATGGAGGATGGGCGCCAATGAAGCCACGGAGATTGAATTCTTTAAAGACGTTATGATCGGCAATCACAAACTCGCCAAAGGAAGATATGTTATGTATTGTATTCCTTCAGCACAGAGCTGGAAGATCGCTTTCAACTCGAACCTGTTTACCTGGGGATTACACATGGATGTTAAAAAAGATATTTTTCGTATAGACGAACCGGTTATGAATCAGTCACCGGCAGTGGAAGACCTCACGATGTTTTTCGAACCAGGCGAGGAAGGGCCAATCCTGAATATTGTTTGGGATACGGTTCGGGTAAAGATCCCCATTAATATTGGCCTCTAAACTGTTCGGAATTTAATACGGAACTTTACTTCATGTGCGGAATAGCCGGGATCCTTTCTCCCGATCCATCTCAAATTTTACCTCAAAGGCTTAAGGCAATGGCCGATAGCCTCGCGCACCGCGGCCCTGATGGCGAAGGATTTTATATTAATCCGTCTCATACAACGGGTTTTGCCCACCGGAGACTGGCCATTATCGATCTCACCGAGGCCGCAGTTCAGCCCATGCATTATAACAACCGGTATACGATCGTGTATAACGGCGAGCTCTACAATTTCCCCGAGCTGAAACGCGAATTAAAAAAAGCGGGTTATGCATTCAATTCACAATCGGATACCGAAGTGATCCTTGCCGCTTATGCCTGTTACGGTGAAAAATGCCTTCAGTATTTTGATGGCATGTTCGCATTCGCCATCTGGGATGAAAAAGAAAAAAAACTGTTAGCCGCACGCGACCGCTTCGGTGAAAAGCCATTTTATTATCAGAACAACCCCAAAGCTTTTTTTTTCGCCAGTGAAATGAAAGCTTTATGGGCGGCAGGTATTGAACGCAGGGTAGATCAAAAAATGTTACTGAATTATATCAGCCTGGGTCATGTGCACAACGCAGAAAATAAGGCACAGACTTTTTATGAAAAAGTGTATGCCCTTCCACGCGCACATTTTCTGATTTTCGATGCAGGAAAAAAGCAAATTTCCGTACAGGCTTACTGGGATCTTGATAAGCAGAACCAGCTCCGCATATCTGAAACAAGGGCTTCTGAAAAACTGGATCAATTGCTGCAAATCTCAGTGTCACGCCGGTTAAGAAGTGATGTTCCTGTCGGCACAAGCCTTAGCGGCGGGCTTGATAGTTCTTCTATACTATCTTATGTAATCCAGCAACTAAGACCGGGTCAGGATCTGAAAACTTTTTCCGCCGTTTTCCCTGGCTTCGAAAAAGATGAAACGCAGTTCATATCGCAGCTTTGTAAGAATTGGAGCATCCCCAACTTTTCCGTTTCGCCGGACGCAAATGATCTTGTAAAAGATTTCAGCAGATTATGTTATCACCAGGAAGAGCCTTTTCCTTCTTCCAGTGTTTTTGCACAGTTCAAAGTGTATGAGCAGGCTGCCGCCAGTAATATCCATGTGTTGCTGGATGGACAGGGTGCAGATGAAATCCTTGCCGGATATAATAAATATATTCACTGGTATCTGCAGGAAGTCGTTAACCGGAACAGGTTTAAAAAATTCAAACGTGAAAAGCAGAAATTCTCCGCGAATAAAATTCCTTACCGGTGGGGACTCAAAAACATCATCGCCGCCTGGTTACCTTCGCATGTGTCGATCGCGCTTGAAAAAAAAGAATACAACAGGATCGCCTTTAATCATGATATAAACAGGGAGTTTCTGCAGGTAGCAAAAGGCAGGGAGTGGGAAGGTATTCATAAGCCGGTAGTGACTAAACTCAACGATATTCTTTACTTCAACACTATGCAGAACGGCCTTGAAGAACTGTTACGTTATTGCGACCGGAACAGCATGGCGCATGGCGTTGAAGTAAGACTGCCTTTTTTGTATGAGGAGCTGGTAAGGTTTGTATTTTCTCTTCCTTCAGACCTTAAAATGAATGAAGGCTTTACCAAATATATTTTAAGAAAAACGGTGGAAAACAGGCTGTCTTCGTCAATTGCATGGAGAACGGATAAAGTGGGGTTTGAACCGCCACAAAAATCCTGGATGGAAGATGCACGTATGCAGGAGTTGATCAACGATCATAAAAGCTATCTCGTAAACGAACATATTTTGAAGCCACAGGTACTGAACAGGAAAGCAAGGTATCAGCATGTACATGAGGCCGATAATTATGACTGGCGATACCTCAGCGCCGCGGAATTTCTCCTGCAGGGGCGTTGAACGAATCCTTAAATTTGTCGCCAAATAATATATATGGCGAATAACAGCTTTCTCGATAATAAAAAACCTGCCACCAAATTCATTCACGCGGGCGCGGAACCGGATCCTTCTACGGGCGCAATCATGACGCCCATATTTCAAACGTCAACCTACGTGCAGTCTGCACCTGGCGTAAACAAAGGTTATGAGTATGCGCGTTCCCAAAATCCAACACGTTTTGCGTTGGAAAGGGCACTGGCGATCATTGAAGGCGGAAATCACGGTTTGGCATTCAGTAGCGGCGTGGCAGCTACAGATGCAGTTCTTAAATTATTGGTACCTGGCGATGAAGTTATCGCGGGATCTGATATGTACGGAGGCACATATCGTTTGTTCTCTAAAGTGTTTGAAAAATTCGGTATCCGGTTTACATATGTTGATACCACGGATGTTAAGAACGTGGCATCTGCAATAACAGATAAAACCAGGCTGCTCTGGATTGAAACACCCACCAATCCATTGATGAACATTACAGACATTGAAGCTATGGCTTCATTGTCTAAAAAAAATAAACTGATCCTTTGCGTCGACAACACCTTTGCTTCTCCTTATCTCCAAAATCCACTGGCTTTGGGCGCCGACATCGTGATGCATTCCGCAACCAAATATCTGGGCGGGCACAGTGATGTTATTCAGGGAGCACTGGTGATGAATGACGACAGCCTGCGCGAACAGTTATATTTCATACAAAAAAGTTGTGGCGCAGTTCCCGGCCCCCAGGATTGCTTTTTAGTGTTGCGCGGCATTAAAACCCTCCACGTACGCATGCGCGCGCATTGTGAAAACGGAGAGAAAATAGCGCGTTACCTGCGTGAACAGGCTGCTGTGAAAATTGTGTACTGGTGCGGATTTGAAGATCATCCCGGCTATGCCGTCGCAAAAAAACAAATGAAAGGATTTGGTGGGATGATGTCCTTCACGTTGAAAGATGGATCCATGGATGCAGTGAACAAAGTGCTGACCTCCACAAAATTATTCTCCTTAGCGGAAAGTCTGGGTGGCGTTGAATCATTGATCAACCATCCCGC
>JAEWDG010000332.1 GCA_023390215.1 Bacteroidota bacterium
GCTTATCTCGCGGTTACGGGAAAATTTGATCTGCTTCCCCTGCTTTTTTCATTCGCGGTTTTGTGTTGGGTGAGTGGTTTCGATATTATTTACGCGTTGCAGGATGAACAATTTGACCGGGAAAACAATCTTCATTCGATCCCGGCTGCGTTGGGTGCAAAAAAAGCACTGAGGGTTTCCGAGGTGTTACACATACTTTCTGCGTCATCAATCAGTGCTGCTGGTAACCTGGGACATTTTGGGTGGTTTTACTGGATAGGTGCCGGCATCTTTACGGGAATGCTGATGTATCAGCACAGTGTGGTTAAACCAAATGATCTGCGTCGCGTGAATCTCGCATTCATGACGGCCAATGGAATTGCATCGGTTGTATTCGCCATTTTTGTTTTAATGGATATGTTTATCTGATGTCTAGAATCATGTCCATAGATTATGGTGGGAAAAGAACCGGGATCGCGGTTACCGATCCATTACAGATCATCGCTACCGGTCTTACAACGATCGAGTCGCGTGAATTGATTAATTTTTTAACCACTTATTTCAAAACGGAAGCAGTTGAAAAAATCATTATTGGTATGCCGAAAAACTGGGATGAATCAGATACCCATGGTACGCCTTTAGTGAAAAAGGCAATAGAACAGATCAGAAAAAAATTCCCTTCCATGCCCATCGTTGAAGTTGATGAACGGTACACTTCCAAAATGGCCAAAGATGCCATGCTGGAAATGGGCCTGAAGAAAAAGCAACGCAGGGATAAGAAGCTGGTAGATGAGATCGCTGCCACGATCATGTTACAGGAATACCTCCAGAACACAAGCTGGGCCTGAGCTTCGAAAACCAAACCGGATTATTTTTACATTTGCATTTTAAGCACAGAATATGATTCTTCCCATCGTGGCCTATGGCTCGCCGGTATTGAGAAAATTATGCAGGGATATTACACCTGATTATCCTGAATTAGATAAACTGATAGGGGATATGTGGGACACCATGTACAATAGTAATGGCGTAGGCCTCGCCGCACCACAGATCAACCGCGATATACGTTTATTCGTAATGGATAGTGCGCAGATTTTTGAAAACCAGGAAGAGGATGAAAAAGGCGAATATCCTGATGAACCTGGTTATAAAGGTGTTTTCATAAACGCGCACATAGTTTCACTCGAAGGAAAAGACTGGAGTTACAATGAAGGTTGCTTAAGCATACCCAAGATCAGGGAAGACGTTAACCGTCCTGAGAAAGTTACACTAGATTTTGTAGATGAAAATTTTCAGGCGCAGCAAAAAACTTTCATTGGCCTTACAGCCCGAATCATTTTACATGAATATGATCATATCGACGGGAAACTATTCATTGATCATCTGAAGCCTTTAAAACGCACCCTGCTCAAACGCAAACTCGAAGACATCAGCAAAGGAAAAGTGAAGGTCGATTATCGCATGCTGTTTAATAAATAGTTTCATGAAGCCGGTTGTCCTGTTCTTTGCTGGCATAATTTTCTTCTATAAAGGCCATGCCCAGCAGAAAGACAGTACTATACAGGTTGGCGCGAATGTTATCACACTTTCTGAAGTTGTGCTCGATAAAAAACTGGACGCCGCCCTATTTATCCAAAAAATTAAGGCAGATAGCAGCTTCTATAAAGCCTTTAAAAACCTTCGAATTCTTGGCTACACATCCCTGAACGATATCAGGATGCTGAACCGTAGAAATGAAATTATCGCCTCCCTGAATAGCAAAACCCGGCAACTCAGAACAGATTCCTGCAGAAGCATGGAGGTGCTGGAGGAGCATGTTGCTGGAGACATGTATGATGCTGATCACCAGTTTAATTACTACACCGCGAATATGTATGCATCACTTTTTTTTACTGAAGGAATGGTATGTGGTGAAACGAACATCGTGGGCGACCGGTCTTTAAGTCTCGAAGGGAAATCAGGTATGGAAAAACACAAACAACAGTTGAAGATGTTGTTCTTTAACCCTGGAAAAAAAATCAGAGGACTTCCATTTATGAGCAGCAAGACGGAGATCTTCGGAGAGAACATAGCCGATGATTATGATATGTCAATTGATTTTGGTTCGAAGCACGGCGTAAACTGTGTGATTTTCCGGCAGATGGTAAAAGAAGGCCACAGGGATAATGTGGTAATAGATGAAATGACCACATGGTTTGATGAATCTTCCTACGAGGTTCGCGCGAGAAATTACCATCTTAGTTACGATGCGTTGTTTTATGATTTCGATGTGAGTATGGAAGTGGAGATGGATAATTTTGAAGGTTTGACCGTGCCTGTACTTTTACGCTACAACGGTAACTGGAAAGCCATCACAAAAAAAAGGGAGCGCGGTGTATTTACGGCTACTTTGTTCGATTTTAATCGGGGAAATTAGTTCCTTACTTATTATCGGAATGTGATTTGCATATTTTCAGTAAATTATTACATGAGTCTGGGAGAACAAGTCGCTCATTTATTCCTGCTGGCCATTCCGATCGCCTGTATTGCATGGACGGTCACTCATGAAGAAGTATTCAGGGAACCACGGGAATATTGCGTTGATAAATCAAAGAATTGCCGTACCCTTCTTCAACGGAAATTTTTCTATTTATTCACCTGCGAATATTGTTTCAGTCATTATGTGACCATCCTTTTTCTTTTCATCACAGGGTTCCAGATGTTGTATACGGGATGGAAAGGTTACCTGATCGCAGGGTTCTCGCTGGTTTGGGTGGCCAATTTGTACATGAGCCTTTTCGGCATTTTAAGAGTGGGTTTAAAAAAAGAAAGGCTTACCGCAACTATGGTGGAAGAAGAATTGAAAGAGATCAAAGAAGAAGGCGATTAGTCCTCCAGGTCTTTTGTTTTTTTCGCATTTACATATTTTCTCCATTTGTCAACCACGGCCGATATATCATCGGGGAGTTCAGATTTGAAGAACATTTGCTGCCGCGTAACCGGATGAATAAAACCGAGTTCCCTTGCATGAAGTGCCTGCCTTGGACAGATCGCAAAACAATTTTCAACAAATTGTTTGTATTTGGAATAAACAGTTCCTTTTACAATTCTGTCGCCGCCATAAAAATCATCGTTGAAAAGCGGATGTCCGATATACTGCATATGAACGCGGATCTGGTGCGTGCGTCCCGTTTCAAGCCGGCATTCTACCAGTGTTACAT
>JAEWDG010000346.1 GCA_023390215.1 Bacteroidota bacterium
AAATGTATGATGAGCAGCAAAACTCCTCATCATGAATTTTTCAGAAACCTTGACGCACTGAGGTTTCTCGCTTTTCTTTCCGTATTTATTTCCCACAGTATTTTTCTACCTGAACCAAATAGTTTTATTGGAGAGATCTGGAGAGCAACGTATTCACTGGTATTTCTCGGTGTGCCGTTTTTCTTCACGCTGTCAAGTTTCCTCATTACTTACCGACTGCTCGCAGAGGCCGAAAAAAAGAAGCACATTTCATTATTTTCGTTTTACCGTAACCGTATCCTCCGTATCTGGCCGGCATATTTTTTACTGATCCTGGTCTGCTACCTTCTTATCCCCGCTGTTTCCGGATATTTCCAGGTTGCAGGAACAACACTTCCCCCACTCTGGCCCTTTATTAGTTTTACCGTGAACTTTTACATCATTAAATACGGAGCAGCGTTCAGTTTTGCATTGACTATTCTCTGGTCGATCTCAATAGAAGAACAGTTTTATCTGGTTTGGGGAATCATAATGAAATTTCTCAGGGCGCAACTTGCTATTGTGTTGATATTTTTAGTGATTGTAAGTATCGCATTTAGTTATGTATGGCTATACCACTGGAAGCAGGCGGAAAACAACCTGGTAATACATTCCCTCTATGTTATTCAGAATTTTGCGGCTGGCGCGGCGCTTGCATTGCTCGCGAGGTCTAATAGCAAATGGTTCACACGCTTATCTGAATTGAATTTTATTTACTGCCTCATTCCCTACCTGCTCCTGCCTGTGGTTACAGTTTTCATTCATGAGATCATTCTGCTTAATATTATCAAGAGTATTTGTTTCGCAGCGATATTATTCCATCAGTGTTTCTCCAAAACACCGGGATTTGAGTTTGGGAAATATAAACAGGTCAATTATTTAGGAAGAATATCTTACGGACTGTATCTGTACCATGCCCTGGTGATTTTAGTTTCAGGAAGATTTTTGAAAGCGCCTTCAGGCCTTACTACAATGTTGTTGTATGCAATAATTATGCTTTTGGTAACAATCGCAGTGTCTGCACTGAGTTATGAGCTGATGGAAAAGAAATTCCTTAAACTCAAAACGCACCGGCTGAATTAACTTTATCGGAGATGACGAATAAAATGTGCCGGCAGCACTTACGCGTATATTTATTTTTCCTGGCAGCAGCTGCTGTTTGTTTGTGGCCATTAAGCCTGGGTTTGCTTACTTTCAAGAACGATGCACTTACTTATTATTATCCGGTACGCACATTAATCAGTGACGCGCTGAATAATGGAGAACTTCCGCTGTGGACACCTTATATTAATCTCGGCTATCCCCTACATGCAGATTTCCAATCTGGTGCCTGGAACCCGATCGTGTGGATACTCAGCCTTTTTACAAAATATCCCTTATGGGCAATGCACCTGGAATGCATGTTCTATTTCAGTATTGCAGGCTTTGGCATGTACAAAATTTGCAGAAGCCGCGGCGCCACAGTTTGGCTCGCCATTGTATGTGGATTATCCTTCGAATTTTCCGGATTCATGCTTGATTCTGTACAGTTTTTTACTGCCATTTCCTCAGCCTGCTGGATACCTTTCATCTTTCTGCATTTCAATAAGATCCTGAATGGTGGAACCTGGAAAAATCCGGCACTGTTAGGGTTGAATATGTCGCTGTTGTTACTTTGCGGTTATCCGGCTTTCTTCATTATTTGCGTGTATCTGCTCGCGGCTTATTTTACCTATTTCGTCTGGGTTAACAGAAAAACAAAGAATAATTATGTTTCGATTTTTTCAAAAATTGGGATCGCAGCTTTTCTGTTTCTGTTGTTTTGCCTGCCTGCAATAATCTCTTTTTACCAGCATCTGCCTTTTATATCCAGGGGTGAATCTCAAAGCTTGTCTACTGTACAGGAAAATTCCATGAATCCTGTAACATTCATATCCCTTCTTTTCCCCTTCACTTCACAGGCATCTAATGGATTTCTCCATTCAGAACCATTGATGCGGACACTGTATATGGGCATTCTCCCATTATGCCTGTTTGTTGTTCTTCTGATGAGTGGCGTTTTAAGGAAAGGAAAAAACTTACTGTTAATTATTACCGCCTTCGTCATGTTGTTGATGGCGTTCGGAAAATATTTCTTCCTAAGGGAACTGGCTTACTATGTACTGCCGGGGATGGATATGTTCAGGCACCCCGGACTATTCAGGTTGTTTTTTATTTTCTTTTTTCTTTTGTTCATAGCTGAAGGTTTCCGTAATCAGAATATGAATGTAAAATACCTGAGAATAGCGGCAGGAACCATTGGTGGGTGTGTCATCGCCATCCTTATCATTTCGCTCATCAAGACCTCAGTAAATCATGAAGTAAACAAATCTGTTTTCAGTCCTTCAAATTTTATCGCCGCAGGATTTTGGCTAAGATTGATTGTCGAAGCTTGTATTGTTTTGGTGATTGCCGCCCTGATATATCGATTCGCGGTTAACGTTCCACCTGCACAAGCAAACACAGATAAAAATGCTGTTGATCGAAAAAAGTATTCCAAAAAGGAACTGCGCAAATCAACAGCAGAACCTTCAAAATCCAAATTTCTTTTATTTGTTTTCTGTTTCGATATTTTTATTTCTTCTCAACTGCATTTACCCGTTACTGTTGTGGGAGCGAAATCATATAACAGGGTAGTAAGCGACCTGAACCGTAATCCTGTGTATTTTCCTGAACCAGGAAACAGCTCTTTATCGGAAAATTCAGTAAACAGCATTTCACCGGAATTTGAAGCCGGCAGTAGAATGCCTTTCAGGAAAATGGTTGGAAGGAATGATTATTTCATAACTCCCGGAAACCTCAGCACGCAGGACAGTTTTTATCGTTCGCCTTTCCGCGATAGCATTATGTCGAAACCTTTGGTATCCTTCGTTAACCATAATGGGGATGTTCAGATCGGGAAAATGGGCGCGAATTTTATAGAAGGAAGAATAAATTCCCTTGGTAACGACGAACTTCTCTATCTGCAAAACATCTATCCCAACTGGTCTGTAACTATTGATGGAGAGAAAAAACAAATACAACCCGCAGCGATCAGCTTCATGTCGGTTCCCGTAGATAAAGGCAGTCATCATTTTCGCTTCATCTATTCTCCATCTTATCTTAAATGGGCAATTTGGTTTCCCGTGCTGGGTATGTTGATATTATTCCGGATTATTTTTTCCAAAGACCAAAAAGCGAAACGCCAAAAGGAAATCGAATAGCGGGCATAAGCCTGGCTTCGAAACTGAAAATACTACCAAATAATTTATTGCTTAAGCTTCCGGATTTAAAAGTCTCGAAATCAGAACGGTCAGAGATCTTCATCCTGTTCGACCAGCCCCTGGCGATCCAAACGGGCAGGTATAAAAAACAATTGAAATAACTGTTGTACAAAGGATGCAGCGATTTGCCCAAGGCTTTGAAATCCGCTTTTTGGTAGCGGCGAAAATGCTTATTAACCACATCATGAGCGCTCCATAATTTTCGGTCAGCCGGAACCGTAAGGCATATATATCCACCCGTTTTACAAACACGTTTTATTTCCTTCATGGCCTTTGCATCGTCGTCTATATGTTCCAGTACATCGAAAGCACAAACCAGGTCGAAGGCCTCGTTCTGAAAAGGAAGTTGTAAAACCGAAGCTTCAATCACTTCATGCCCCCGTTCTCTTAGTAAGAAAAGGAAGTCCTTTTCATGTTCAACAGAAATCACATTGCCGAAACGTGATAACCAGCTACTGGATTCACCTCCCGCGGCGCCTATGTTGAGCACACTGAGCCGGGTTCCCTGAATATAGGTTCGTAAAATCTTTGAGATGATCTTTGCCCTTGAGCGAAACCACCAATGCGATCGCTCCAGGTGTGCATATTGCTGAACGTAGCTCTTATCCATTTTTTTGTTCCCCTTTCAGGATTCGTGAACGAACAATGTATAAAGGGCGCTTTTTAACCTGGAAGAAAATGCGCAACACATACTCCCCGATTATTCCTAAAGCTAACAGTTGAACGCCGGCGAACAAAACGATAGCGAAGATCAACGCAGTAAATCCTTCAGGAACCGTTCCGAACACCAGTTTCTTATAAAGCGTAACTCCGAGATATCCCAATGAAACCAGGATCGTGATCAATCCAACATAGCCTATAAAACGAATTGGAAACTCGCTGAAATTAAAAAGTCCGTTAAAAGCCAGTTTGAACAGCGCCCGCCACGAGTATTTCGAATGACCGTTTTTACGGCTTTCCCGGTTGTATTGAATTCCTGTTTGCTTAAAACCTACCCAGCTCCGCATACCCCGTAAATAGCGGCTTTCCTCAGGCATTTCATTCATGATCCGGATGACTCTTGCACTCACCAGTGCAAAATCTCCCGCATCCAACGGCATCTCCACATTCGAAAACCTTTTTAATAAGCGGTAGTAGGTTTTATACGCGGCTTTTTTTAAGAACCCTTCTTTTCGATGCTGACGAATTCCATATACAACATCGTAACCTTCTTCCATTTTGGAAACGAACTGTTGTAGCAGTTCAGGTGGATCCTGCAGGTCGCCATCTATAATAAATACTGCTTCTGATTCCGCATCAACTTCATGTAAGCCGGCCGATATAGCAGCAGCATGTCCAAAATTTCTCGAAAGGCTGATGAAAGAAAAATTTTTTTTTCCGGAGCAGAAATTCTCCAGTACCCGGTCCGATCCATCCATGCTGCCATCATCAACCAATACCACATCGATCCTGATTGTGGCATTGTTCACTACATTTTCCAGACGCTCCAGCAGGGAGGGAAGTATTTCCCTCTCGTTATACAATGGCGCGAGCACCGTTACACGATTCAATTTCCTCATGTTTTGAAGATACAATTTAAGCTGAATGATACATCGTTACAGGGAAATTTTCAATTAACTTGCCTGAGCTGCTACACGATGTTATTTAATTCCTTAGAATTTTTCCTGTTTTTCCCGATCGTTACGCTGCTCTATTTCGTTGTTCCAAAGAAATTTCGCTGGCTCCATCTGTTGATCGCTTCCTGTATTTTTTATAGCGCATTTATTCCTTCCTATCTGTTGATTCTCGCGCTGCTCATCCTGATCGATTACACGGCCGGTTTGCTCATTGAGAAAGGTGGCGCACCCAAAGCCTGGCTGATCTTAAGCATTGTTGCAAATCTGTCTTTACTTGGTTTATTTAAATATCATGATTTTCTCGCTTCAAACATAAACCGGCTTACGGGAGCTGATCTTGTACTTTATCATTGGATTCTGCCGATCGGGCTTTCCTTCCATTGCTTTCAGTCGATGAGCTATACGATAGAAGTCTACCGCAAAAAGCAAAAAGCAATCAGGCATCCCGGTTATTACGCCCTTTACGTAATGTTCTATCCGCAATTGGTAGCCGGACCTATTGAAAGACCACAGCATTTGTTTCCACAGCTTTTTCACCCACAAAAATTCTCTGTTGAAAATTTACTCATGGGATTAAGGCTGATGGCCTGGGGATTTTATAAGAAACTGGTGGTTGCAGACAGACTGGGTATTTATGTGGATGGGTTTTATGCATCGGACACTACCGGCGGCATGCGCGCTATCCTTTCTACCCTATTTTTCAGCTTCCAGATCTATGCTGATTTTTCCGGATATTCTGATATTGCAATCGGTGCAGCGAAATGCATGGGCATAGACCTCACAATTAACTTCAACAGACCCTATTTTTCAAAGAACATCCGTAGTTTCTGGCAGCGCTGGCATATTTCCCTCTCGGCCTGGTTCAGGGATTACGTGTATATACCGCTGGGTGGAAATAAAGTTCCCGCGGGGAGACATGTATTCAACCTTTTATTTACTTTCTTTCTTAGCGGTTTGTGGCATGGTGCAGGCTGGACCTTTATTATCTGGGGCCTGATTCATGCATGTTACCTGCTTGTTTATAATTTTTATTCGCATAAACTAAAACTACACCTCCCCGCTTTTATTTCTGTGATCTTATGTTTTGTCTTCGTAAGTTTCGCATGGATATTTTTCAGATCAGAGTCTGTACAACAGGCATGGCATATCATCCGATCATGTGGAAGCAGTTATTCGGGCTGGCAGGTAGAACATATTTCATTCGGAAATTTTTCCCTGGCCATTAGTTTTGGGTTTATCCTGATCATGATGCTGACTGAATTCTACCTTTCTCCCCGAATGAATGAGTTGAATAACAGGAAAACGATTGATTTCATTTTCCTCACGCTCACAATTGTTTTGATTTTGTTTTTCGGAATATTCCGCAACAATAGTTTTATTTATTTCCAGTTTTGAAGTGGACCCGGATCATATTGCCATTGGTAACAGCCCTGATCATCTCCTGGCTTGCGGGTCTGTATTTCGATCATCAATACAAAAAGCGTTGGGATATTCTGTTTTTCAATAAAACAGAGAAACTGATTAACTCGCAGGAAAAATTTGATGTGGTGTTGTTAGGGAATTCAAGGGTTCATTTCGGTATTAATCCCTGGTACCTGGATTCTGTAACAGGTTTAAAGTCTTTTAATTTCGCAAATGGCGGATCTGATGTGGAAGACCTGCTTTTAACTTCTGAACTTTACATTGAGCATCATCCTTTACCCGGCACGGTAGTGATATCTCTTGATCCGGGCATGATGAAGAAAAACGAAAGTTTGAAAACGCTTTATCATTACCTGTTTTATTTAGATGATGGTATTATGCGCAGATATTTGTCAGCTGCAGGACATCCCGTCACTATGATACGTTATCTGCCCTTTCTGAAATATTCAGTAATGGATGAGTACAACCGCACATCTGTTTTTAATACATCAGCGTCCATAGAAAAATTCGATCATAACATTTACCAGGGCTATATGAATATTCATAAGGATACCGGGACCACTGTTAACGGAACGTATAATGTGAGCAGATACGAGGAGGATAGTTTATGGAGACCTTCTGTGAATGTGTTTAATAAGCTTATCCAAACCTGGAAGAAAAATCCGGTAAACATTATTTTCGTCTACCCGCCGGAGAAAGCCCGGTCTCCCTTCCGGAAATGGAAATTATACAAGACAGCTAACCAAATTTTCGATTCTATTGCACTTAAGCAAGGTATTAAATGTTTACATTTTGAAAATGATCCTTCATTTTCAGATGGCTGGTTCGTGGATGATATTCATCTTAACCATCCCCGGGCTACAAAATATTCTGAGATGTTGGCAGATTCGCTACGTTCCGTTCTGTTTAAATAGTTTTTCCTTTCATCGCGGCGGATATTGCTTCATCCATCACACGTTCCGCATAAGGTCTGGATATGGCATTTAATGCTTCATGCTTTTCAAGGATCAGGTTTTTATCCGTCATGGTTAGCGCTAGCTGAAGCGCCTGCATGGCATTGGCCGTTTCCATCAGCTCACTATTAGTAAGCATAGCCGCATTTTTCTGAAGAAAGCGTTCCGTAGATTTCAACAACTGTTCTCCCTCGGTTCGCGCTTCTCCCAATGCTCTCGCTTCAATATCAGAGGCCGCATGCGTGATCGAGTCCATCAGCATTTTTTCCACATCCGAATCGGTCAAACCGTATTGGGGCTTCACCTCAACACTTTGTTCAACACCACTTCGCAACTCTTTTGCTTTCACGACAAGGATACCGTCGGCATCGATCATAAATCCAATTTCAACTTTTGGTAAACCCGCCGGCATTCCCGGTATGCCTGAAAGATTGAATTCCGCGAGTTTACGGTTATGCTGAACCAGGTCGCGTTCTCCCTGGTAAAC
>JAEWDG010000085.1 GCA_023390215.1 Bacteroidota bacterium
TAGCGGAGAGATACACTGCAAGCAACAGATTATCGCACAGCCCTCCGGCCATTTTCGCCAGCGTATTACAACTTAGCGGTGCGATGAGCATCAGGTCTGCCCATCTTCCCAATTGAACATGATTAACCCAGGCGTCTTCGGTAGATAATTGCGTAAGTACAGGATTGCGGGACAAGGTTGAGAGCGTTAAAGGACCAATAAACCGGGTTGCGGCTTCCGTCATTACAATCTTAACTTCCGCCCCGGCCTTAACCAGTAACCTTACAAGCACGGCCGATTTATAAGCTGCTATACTTCCGCTGATCCCCAGTAATATCTTCTTTCCTTTAAGCATAAAAAATCCCGCTTACGCGGGACTAAAAATATGATTTCTAATCTAAAAGAACTTTAAAACCTAGCTGAACAGGTCTTCATCATTGCGGCGGAAATACACCTTCTCTTCAAGGAATTCCGTTGTGGCAAGTAAAGCCGGATTGGGCATACGTTCGTAGGCACGTGAAATTTCGATCTGTTCCTTATTCTCATGGATCTCCTCCAGGCTGTCGGTATGACTGGCAAATTCTTCCAGTTTATTGTGCAATTCTTCCTTGATCGTTATATTGATCTGGTTTGCACGTTTAGCGATAACAGCAATGGATTCGTAGAGGTTACCGGTTTTATCTTTCAGTTCGGTTAACTTTTTAGGTTCAACAACACTGCTTGTATTAGCGCTTAGCTGACGACGTAGCTTGCTCATCTTGTATTTCTTTAATGTGATTTTGACTTAAATTTTTATAATCTTCCGCTTCTTTCATCAACGGGCTCTCGGGAAACCTGTCTGCGAAATCATTAAACTGGGTAACCACGGTTTCATACCGTTCAGCCTGCTTTTCCCTGATGCTGAGTTGTGCGAATTTATAATACGACTTAATAGAAGTCAGTTTATACTCGTCCGCTTTCGTCGATTCAGGATAGCTGTTCAGCAAATTATCATATGCGATAGCAGCAGCCCTGAATTGCCCCAGGTTATATAAAAGTTTTGCCCCGCGATATTCTTTTTGTTCCAGCTTTGCGCGGCACTGGTCTATGATGTTACTTGCATCTTTTATCCTGGGAGAACCGGGATGCGTATTGATGAAAGTCTGCATCATATTCATTGCCTTTACTGTGTTTGCCTGATCCAGTTCAATTTTTGGTGATTCTTTAAAAAAGCTGTAAGCCCTCATGTAATCAACCTCCTCTGCCCTGCTGCTGCTGGGGAATACTTCGAGGTATCCTTTGAACAGGTTTTCAGCATCACGATACGATTTCTGGTAGAAAAAGCAAAAAGCGTATTTATAATAAAGATCTTCAAATTTCTGCGTTCCCTTGAAAACCGGAAACAGGTCCTCGTACAAGGGTTGCGCATACTTATATTTCTTTTTAGCGAAAAATTCATCCGCTTTGGCCAGTTTATATTCATAATCCTTGCTCTTCTGAATTTTAGTTACAGGGTTGCAGGAGTAAAAAAAGACCAGGGATACAATAATTAAACTCAGCCGGTAGAATCGCATAAAGAGGGGCAAAATTAAAGGAATTTTTCCAAAACTGCCTGATATTCTGCGATTCGCCAAAATGGGGTTGTTAACTATTATATAAAGAAAAACCCTCCCAGAAATGGGAGGGTTCATCATTGAGCAAAAAGTGGAATTAAAACTTATTTTAGTTAGACTTGATATCAACTGTATTCTTATCGCCACCACCCACTGTACAATCGGTAGTGATACGATCAGAACTGATACCTTCTCTCTCTGTCAGATACATTTTGATTGCATCCACACGTTTCTGGCACATTGCCTGAGAAGCTTTCGAAGCTTCAGGATAACCAGTAACTACGATGTTACAATTCGGATTTGCTTTCATTTTAGCTGCAACAGTAGCCAGCATAGCACGGGCATCTTTGCTCAGTACAGCATTTCCTTTGAACGTAAGGCTTGGATAGTCTGCAGGGCAGGCATTTGCTGTTGAATCAGCCATACGGTTTTTACAGCATTCAGGATCAGGGCAATGACCCACACCATCAGCATCAACAGGTTGACATTCTGTAGGTGTGATTAATTGTTTGTCTTTGCAATCAGGAACACCGTCACCATCCGTATCTTTAGTTACACCGTGTGTATCAACAGGGCAACCTGCAGGTGTGTTTGGTTCCAGGTCGAGGTCATCAAGAACGCCATCACCATCAGAATCTTCAAACTTAGGTTTAGGGAATTTCATGTGACGTGGAACGTTAAGTTCGCTGTATGCATAATCCAGTGGATTGATCCACCATAATGGTTCAACAGCTTTTCCACCAAGGTTGAAATTCAAACCGATAGAAAGATAGTTGTATGAATCGAAATCACCAGTGGTAGAAGCATCGCCATAAGCATGTTCTTCCCATTGCTGACCATCAAGCAGATCATCTTTTACGAAAGTGTGGCGGTCTTCAATAGCCAGGTTAATGCGTTTACCCAGTTTGAAAGCAACACCGGCAAGAACGGTACCTGAAGGTTTCAGGGTGTTGTTGCCCATTGTTGGACGGCGTTCGCCATGCGTTTGTGCAGGTGTTTCATAAGAATCATCCATCACATCTTTCAGTGCTTTGCGAACATCTTTACGGTCTTTGTAAACAGTTCCGTACTGATTAAAGATATTACGGAATTCAGCTGCGTATGTATTTCCATTGTCGTTCAGTGCGTTCACCTTAGTATTATACAGTGTTGCACCAATACCACCACCTCCGTAAACTACAAAACCAGTTTTATTTTTATGGAAGCGAATGTTATTCAGGGTTACAATTCCCTGGAGGCTCAGGTCCTGAACATGAGCTTTGTAATTGTAATAAACTACGTCGGGCGCAGTTCCGAAAGCAGATCCTTCGATACCGTTATAGTATGCGATCGGACCCGAACCCGTGCGGATTGGAGCATAGTATCCTTTCCAGGCGGGGTTCTTAGCGAAGTTTTCAGATGCCAGCCAGCTCTGACCTTTACCTACTGCATTGATGTATTCCATACGCAGAGAGAATACATAGCCCAGTGCTTTGCGCACATGAACGCCAAAGCCAAGCGTAGGGAATTTTACAGGTACGTCGCCGCTGATTGCAAATGCACCGGCATTCACACCTACTTCCCACATATTACGGGGTTTAGCAGGATAGTTATATGTGTTATTCCAGAATTCGTTGTATTGTGGAAGCCTTTTCTTGGGAACAACAGAGGAATCTTTGGTGTCATATCCACTGCTGGAATAAACGGATGAAGGGGTCTCGTTTTGGGCATATACCGCTCCTGTAAGCATGGTACATAATCCCAAACAAAGTAGTTTTAACTTTTTGCTTGCCATAACTAGATGATTGATAGATTTCTAAATATACGAGTTGATGAATTGCAAATGTATTGAATGGGTATCAACTGACAAATTTTTTTGACTTTTATTTAGCTGTCCTGTTGTTCATATCTGGCTGGAATTGCGTATAATAGAACAATTCAGGTACTCCTGTTCAGGCCCGGATGGCCTGATTCCGCCTCTGCCGGTGTCACCCCCGTTCAAAATAATTTGAGAAGGCTGCGTACTGATGTAAATTGCTGCTTCTTAGATGAAAAATGTAAAAAAAATCATCGCGAATGAGCTGGAGATCTTTGAAGGCAAGTTTGCAGATGCCGTAAAAAGCAGTACCCCGATCCTCGACCGGATAATGAAATACCTCATCCGGCAGAAAGGGAAGCAGATGCGCCCCATGTTTGTTTTTCTGAGTGCCAAATTGACGGGAACGGTTAACGAATCTACCTACCGGGCAGCGGCATTGGTCGAACTCCTGCATACGGCTACCCTGGTTCATGATGATGTGGTGGATGATTCCATGGAAAGAAGGGGATTTTTTTCCATCAATGCGCTCTGGAAGAACAAAATAGCAGTCCTGGTAGGAGACTACCTGCTTTCAAAAGGTTTGCTGCTTTCCACCTCGAATAGTGATTTTCAGCATCTTCATATTTTATCCGAAGCGGTTAAACAAATGAGTGAGGGTGAATTACTGCAGATCGAAAAATCCCGCAGGCTAAACCTCGACGAATCTGTTTACTTTGAAATTATTCGTAATAAGACCGCTTCGCTGCTCTCCTCGGCCTGCGCCGTGGGCGCATATTCCGCAACCAATGATATGAATGCCACGGAGAAAATGAAAAAATTCGGCGAACTCGTGGGTATAGCTTTCCAGATAAAAGACGATCTTTTCGATTACGGAACTGCTGACATTGGGAAACCCACCGGCAACGACATCAAAGAAAAAAAACTTACCCTGCCGATCATTTATACGTTGAATAGGGTGGATAAAAGCCTGCGCCGCCGGTTGATATACATTCTTAAAAATGAGAACCGCAGAAAAGAAAGCGTCAAATTTGTGATCGAATCAGTTACGGGTTCAGGGGGAATCGCCTACGCAGAACAGAAAATGCTTCAATACCGGGATGAAGCGCTGGCTATCCTCCACGAATATCCACAAACAGAAGTTAGAAACGCGCTGGAAGAATTGGTTCGATATACAACCGACCGCAAATATTAGTGATGGAGAAACGCTGGACGCTAATTACCGCCGATGAGGAGAAGGTGGATCAACTTCAGGATTCGCTTAAAATAAACAGATCGCTTTGCAGGATCCTGGTTGAGCGTGGTATAGACGACTTCGATAAAGCCAGAGCGTTTTTCAATCCCGATCTTTCTATGCTTCATGATCCTTTTCTCATGAAGGATATGGACAAAGCTGTTGAAAGAATTCTTTCTGCTGTTTCAAAAAAAGAAAAGATCCTCGTCTTCGGTGACTACGATGTGGACGGCACGACAGCGGTTGCTACGGTGTTTCAATACCTGCGTGAGATCTGCGATCCGGAATGTGTGGAGTTTTATGTTCCTCACCGGTACCGGGAAGGCTATGGTGTGAGTCTTAGAGGAATTGAATTTGCGAAAGAAAATAATTTTGGATTAATCATCGCGCTGGATTGCGGTATCAAATCGGTTGAACTTATCAGCTATGCAAAATCCCTTGGCATTGATTTTATTGTCTGTGATCATCACCTTCCGGATCAGGTCCTCCCTCCTGCAGTTGCTATTTTAAATGCAAAGCAGAACGATTGCGCTTATCCCTACAAAGAACTTTGTGGTTGTGGTGTGGGCTTTAAACTTATCAGTGCATTGTCAGCAAGTTTAAATAGAGATCCTTCGAGTCATCTAAAATATCTCGACCTTGTGGCCACCGCCATTGCGGCCGATATCGTACCGATGACCGGTGAGAACAGAGTGCTTGCTTTTTTTGGATTAAGAAAAATAAATACTGATCCCTGCCCGGGAATAAGAGCGCTCATCGAATTGGGCGGAATTAAAAAAGCGTTAACGATCACGAATGTTGTGTTTGTTATTGCGCCAAGGGTGAACGCGGCGGGAAGGATGGATGATGCAAGAAAGGCGGTTCAAATGTTCATTGAAAGAGATGAGAAGAAAGCAATGGAACTGGCCGGGATGCTTCACTCAGATAATTCCGACCGGAAAGAAGCCGATTCATCTATTACCATAGAAGCGCTCGAAATTCTAAAATCCGATCCCAAATTCGGATGGAGAAAATCTTCAGTTGTCTATCAGGAACACTGGCATAAAGGTGTAGTTGGTATCGTTGCGTCCAGGCTTATCGAACATCATTTTCGCCCAACGGTGGTGCTTACCCGAAATGGCGACCTGGTAACCGGAAGCGCACGCAGTGTGCCGGGGTTTAATCTTTACGAAGCGATCTATGCATGCAGAGACAGCCTGGTTGCCTATGGCGGACATTTTGCAGCCGCAGGTCTATCGATGCTTCCTGAAAACGTTGACCATTTTAGAGAATTATTTGATGAAGTAGTAGGCCGTACCATCAGCGAAGAATTGCTGATACCTGATATAAGAATCGACGCGGTGCTTGACTTGCAGGATATTACGTTTAATTTTTACAACATCCTTTTGCGAATGGAGCCCTGTGGTCCCGATAACCTGTTCCCGGTATTTTTATCGAGATCGGTGAAGGATTTTGGTTCACGCATCGTTAAAGAGGAACATATTCGTTTCCAGCTTGAACAAAACGGAAAGATGATTACGGGTATAGGCTTCCGTATGGCAGAGAAATTTGGCATGTTACAGATCAGCGATAAAATAGATGTCGTTTATACCATCGATGAGAACGAATGGAATGGCACCAAAACGCTGCAATTAAAAATCATTGATTTCAGGCCCTCCGCATAAGATGGAAAGCATCTTTTCATTTTGATGATATACGGAGCAAAATGTAAGGGCTTTGATGCCCCTCCCGCGGAGGGGTGTCCGACAAAAGAGGCTTTAAAAATTTCTTGTGGGGGGTGTCCGACAAAAGAGACTTAGAAATTCCCCTCCTGAGGAGGGGTGTCCGACAAAAGAGGCTTCAAAAATTCCCTCCTGAGGAGAGGTGTCCGACAAAAGAGGCTTCAAAAATTCCCCTCCTGAGGAGAGGTGTCCGACAAAAGAGGTTTCAAAAATTCCCCTCCTTAGGAGAGGAGTCCGACAAAAGAGACTTTAGAAGTTCCCCTCCTGAGGAGGGG
>JAEWDG010000155.1 GCA_023390215.1 Bacteroidota bacterium
AGCCCGATCAATGGCGTGGTGAGCGATGTGAAAGTGCAGATGGGAAGCTATGTTGATGCAAGTACCGTTGTTGCCGAAGTCGTCGATAACAGTCAACTCCACCTCGACCTTTTTGTTTATGAGAAAGATCTTCCCAAATTAAAAAATGGACAGGTAATTCATTTTACCTTAACGAATAATCCGGGCAAAGAATATGATGCGCAGATTTTTTCATTAGGATCATCCTTTGAAGGCGAAAGTAAAGCGGTAAGCGTGCACGCGAAAGTGCTGGGAGATAAAACAGGATTAATTGACGGAATGAACATTACGGCAGCCATAAGTTTAAATAAAGCCACATTGCCCGCGGTTCCGAATGATGCCATCGTATCTACAGGCGGACAGGATTATATTTTCATGCTTACAGAAGCACAGGCGCAAAAGCCGCAAGGGGATAGTAGTTCAGGAAAAATTGATGCCGTTCAAAAAGAAAATGTGATGAGCTTTGAGAAAATTCCGGTCGCAAGAGGAACTTCCGATATTGGTTACACAGAAGTCACTTTGCTCAAAGAAATTCCGGGGGATGCAAAGATCGTAGTGAAGGGCGCATTTTTTGTGGTGGCGAAAATGACCAATACCGGCGAACATGATCACTAAATCTTGATATATGGAAAAATGGAAAATTTTTGCGGTTATCTCTATGCTGTTTGCGGGGCTCACTTCAGTAATAGCAAAGTATGGCATGAAAAACCTGAGTAGCGATGTTGCTCTTAGTATCCGTACAGCAGTAGTGTTTATGCTTGTTACGGCCAATGCGTTGCTGTTTACGAATGCCATACAACAGATCAAAGAGGCGCCAAAGAGCAACCTGGTTTTCCTGACCATTTCGGGCATAACAACGTCCCTGAGCTGGATATTCTATTACCGTGCGATGAAAGAAGGCCAGGTATCGTTTGTTGCCTCTATTGATAAAGCCAGTATTGTGGTTACCCTATTGCTTTCATTTATCATCTTAAAAGAACCTGTTACATTAAAGCTGATCGCCGGTTCCCTTTTTATTCTTACCGGAATGATCATACTGATCTGGAAGTAATTAAAGCTGTTGTTGGAGTTGAATATGAAAAAGACAAAGATTAATCTTGATATATTATTACCCGAAGTTCCCGACGAACGCGATGCATGTGTAAACAGGATCATCCAGGCGCTGAGTGATGAGTCAGGCATAGAGAAAATACATATCATCCCGGAAACAGAAGAAACCAAAGCGCAATTATGCTTTCACTTTGATCCGGAAAAGATCTCACTGCAAAAGGTCGAAAAACTTGCAACCATTGCAGGCGCCAATATCACTGAACGGTATGGACATCTTTTACTGGACGTAAAAGGAATAAGGCATGTGCGGCATGCAAGGCTGATTGAAACAAGCCTGCGAACATTGGATGGGATATTATCTGTCTCCGTTTCGGCTGCAGACTGGATATCCATTGAATTTGACAAACGATTGATTTCCGCAAAAAAAATCTACGCCCGTTTGAATGGACTTGGCAATGAAGTTATATCTCCTGGTTTAACTGCAGTTGTTCATAAACATAAGCATGAAGAGGAAGCACCGGAAGGAAATGAAAAGCAAATACATGAAGACCAACATCACCAAGAAGAAACACAGGGGCATCATCACGGGGGTATGTTCGGTGAGAAAACCGAACTTGTATTTGCGCTTATCTGCGGAGCATTTCTTGCAATAGGATTTAGCCTGAGTTTTATTAAGAGTATATCGACTGTTGTATCAATCACCTTTTGTATAGGGGCTTATTTATTTGGTGGTTTCTATACCACGAAAGAGGCTGTTCAGTCGATTACTAAAGGAAGATTTGAGATAGATTTTTTGATGCTGGTTGCCGCTGTGGGCGCTGCAGCTTTAGGCGAATGGATGGAAGGCTCGCTTCTGTTATTTCTTTTCAGCCTGGGTCATTCGTTAGAACATTTTGCCATGGAAAAAGCGCGAAAATCGATTGCCGCATTGGCTTCACTGGCTCCCAAAACAGCCTTATTAAAATCCGGCGGGGATGTTAAAGAAGTAAAGATTGAAGAATTGAAAAAGGGTGATATCATTCTGGTCAAACCGAACTCCAAAATAGCGGCCGATGGGTTTATAGTAAAGGGGAGCAGTACAGTTAACCAGGCGCCGATAACCGGCGAGAGTGTTCCTGTTGATAAGAAAGCGGTAACCGATGCAAACATAAGTCTGGGAAGCGCTGGAAAGCTGGATGCTGTTTTTAATGTATTTGCCGGTTCAATTAACGGAGCTAATACGCTGGAAATAAAAGTGACGCGGATCGCAGCAGACAGTACTATAGCAAGATTGGTAAAAATGGTAAATGAAGCAGAGACACAGAAATCACCTACCCAGAATTTCACCAATAAGATTGAGAAGTATTATGTGCCTTCTGTTTTGGGATTGGTTGTTTTATTGTTGTTTGCATTTCTCGTGATCAATGAACCATTCAGTGCAAGTTTTTACCGCGCCATGGCTGTTTTGGTTGCCGCAAGTCCCTGTGCGCTCGCGATCTCAACACCCAGTGCGGTATTAAGCGGCGTTGCAAGGGCAGCGAAAGGAGGTGTGTTAATAAAAGGAGGCAAGCCACTGGAAGAACTGGGTTCGCTTACAGCAATTGCATTTGATAAAACAGGCACTCTTACGAAAGGTAAGCCAACACTTACGGGCGTTTATCCGCTTAATGGATCGGAAGAAAAAGAGTTACTGGAAGTTGTGATCGCTGTTGAAAAATTGAGCGATCACCCACTGGCCGCAGCAATGGTAAAAGGAGCCGTAGATAAATTGGGAAATGATGTGCCTGCCGCCGCGCATGTTTCCGCAATACAGGGCAGAGGAATAAGAGCTGATTATAACGGTACTGAAATTTATATTGGCAACGCAGCATTATTTACCGGGAAGCACGACAAATTACCGCAAGAAATCCTTTCAAGAGTCGCAAACCTGGAAGAGTTGGGTAACACCACCATGCTTGTTCAGCAAAATGCAAAATTTATTGGCATCATTACATTGATGGATGTTGCACGGTCGGATGCAAAAGAAACCCTGGCTCAGTTGAAAAATGCGGGTATACGTAAAATGATCATGCTAACCGGGGATAATCAGCGTGTGGCAGAAGCGATCGCGAAAGAAATTGGTATAACAACTGCCGTGGGAAATTTATTGCCGGAGCAAAAAGTACAGGCAATAGCGAAGTTGCGAAAGGAAGAAAAAAAAGTGGCGATGGTAGGAGATGGTGTAAACGATGCGCCGGCGATGGCGAAGAGTACAGTTGGCATTGCCATGGGCGCTGCCGGATCAGATGTAGCGCTGGAAACCGCCGATATCGCTTTGATGGCAGACGAACTGGCAAACCTTCCTTTTGCCATTGGGTTGAGCAAAAAAGCACGTTCGATCATCAGGCAAAACCTGATCATCAGTCTTGGAATGGTTGCCGTATTGATACCACTTACGATTTCGGGTATGGCCCATATCGGGCCTGCGGTGATAGGTCATGAGGGATCAACCCTGTTGGTTGTTTTCAACGGATTGAGGTTATTGGCATATGCAAAGTAGAAGATCTCTGTTTTTTTACCCAAACTTCGAAAACAACCGCAACACACTTATTTTTCGCTTGATGTAGAAATCCGATATAGGGTATAAAATTTGCGTAATTCCGGGTGACTGTCTTTTATTTTTCATCACTAATTTCCGGAAATGACTTCTTATACAAAGCTGACCGTTACATTGCTGATTTCTTTTATTATTATGTATATGGTGATGTTTCTAAATGTTGATGCAGCCGCCCATTACCATACCAGTTTAACCAGGATCTATATGACGGTATTAATGGTTATGCCAATGTCGGTTATAATGATACTAATGATGGGCAAAATGTATCCCGATAAAAAACTGAATACATTCATTATAGCTGCCGCTGCGCTGGTATTCTGCCTGGCCCTGCTTGGGCTAAGATCCCAAACATTCGTCAACGATATTCAATACATGAAAGCGATGATCCCTCATCACTCTTCTGCGATAATGACCAGTAAGCATACGGACATAAAAGATCCTGAGGTGAAAAAATTATCAGAACAGATTATTCAGTCGCAGGAAAAAGAAATATCGGAAATGGAAGCAATGCTGAAAAGGCTTTCGAAAAATTCGTCTGAATAGTTTATGCGAAATCTAAGTATTGTTAAGCAGTATTTGTAATTAACGGTTTGCGATCTCTGCAAATAAAAAAGCTGGAACAAACGTTCCAGCTTTTTTACGTTTCTAAGTTTTTTTATTTGATGGTAATCAGGATGGGGGCAAATGCGCCCGGTCCTTTAATATCTGCGCGCCCAACCAATCTTGTCTGATCGAAACTTGAAAACCTTCTCGGATACAACATTAGCTTTTCTTCCCGCGCATCAAAAATTATTTCTCTGCTAAGGTTTCCTGAAGGGTCCAGTCTTGCCAAACTCACCTGGCCGCCATATCCGTCCTGGTGGTACTTGGGCGCTTCATCTTCTTCAAGTTCAAGGTTCTTCTTATTATCCAGGTATAAAAAATAATAACCGGTTTCGTCTGCAACAAGTTTGAAACCCAACGTTGCATACCGGTTTACGCCCTTCTGCATTTTAGGGATTTTTCTAACCCAGTCAACTTTGCCGTTAGCATT
The DNA here is from genome assembly GCA_023390215.1 of Bacteroidota bacterium. Lineage (GTDB taxonomy): Bacteria > Bacteroidota > Bacteroidia > Chitinophagales > Chitinophagaceae > Ferruginibacter. The sequence continues at coordinate 4,677 of JAEWDG010000155.1, forward strand.
GATCCTTGTGGCAATGATGTCTTCGAAATAATAATAATAATCTGTTCTTG
>JAEWDG010000174.1 GCA_023390215.1 Bacteroidota bacterium
GAGCTGCCCCATATCAAGGGCATAGATGGTCTTTGATTTTAGATTTTCAGGAACATCGCCATTCACGATCCGCATCGCGATACCTTCCGCTATAGCGGTTTTACCCACACCCGGTTCACCCACCAGAATAGGGTTATTCTTCGAGCGGCGGCTAAGTATATGCAGCGTTCTTCTGATCTCTTCATCTCTGCCGATCACGGGATCAAGCTTACCATTTCTCGCAAGTTCATTCAGGTTCTTTGCATATTTATTTAACGCATTGAATTGTGTTTCCTGAGTTTGAGAAGAGATCGTTTCCCCTTTTCTGAGTTCTTTAATTGCGGTAACCAGACCTTTTTCTGTAAGTCCGGCATCTTTTAAAAGTTTAGCAACGGCATCATTACCCTGTACCAACGCCAGTAATAAGTGTTCCGGTGTGATAAATTCATCACCAAAAGTTTTTAAAACTGCGCCTGCACGCAGGATGCTGTTATTTGCTTCGCGTCCAATGGACTGAGCAGGTTCTCCGGTAACCTGGGGAAGTTTACTAATCAAATCACTCACCCGGGATTCAACAAGGTTGATGGTAACATTATTTTTCTTCAGCAGATGTTCAACCGGAGAATCTTCCATATCGAGCAAAGCTTTGAGAATATGCTCGTTTTCAATATTTGGATTTTTATGGTTAAACGCAAGCTGCTGAGCCTGTTGTATCACTTCAGAAGCCTTAATGGTGAAATTATTCAGATTCATAATTATTAGATTGAGAAGAAGGGAGCAAAACAGGAACCAATTAAGATCTGATGAAAATCTGTCATATAAATTTAAGAATTCTGACTGTTTTACATTCCAATTCGGGTAAAACTGAAAAGCTGGCGGGAGAAGGGATCAACAATTAAGAGGTTCAAGACGTTCAAGACGTTCAAGACGTTCAAGAGGTTCAAGGTTCTTCGTTCAACGTTCAACGTCACTTCCGTATCCTTTCTTATTTCATCTCAACGGCCCGGACATAGTCATCCTGGATGACTACATCTCCATGACAGCTTCGTTCGGACTTAATTCGAATTATACTTATACTTATGAGTCAAAGTTCTTCGTTCAACGTTATCCCCATCACCTGGTTTTCGTCTTTCAGGAGTTGATTCATTGTGAATCACGGATGCAGATTTAATCATTCCTTTTGCCTTTTGACATACCTTCGCGCGGAAATGAGAAAATTGACACGGGTTCTCTTGACCCTGGCCACCTTGTGGGCCGGTTTACCTGCAAATGCACAGAACAAGAAATTCAGTTTAAAAGGAATGTATTTTCAATGGGGTTACAATAAGGAATTCTATACCCGAAGTAATATCCACGTCATGCTTTCTGACGGATCCGATTTTAAGATCCTAAAAGGAAGAGCGCATGATAAACCGGATTATGATGCGATTGTAGAAAAACCAACTGAGATTTCAATTCCGCAGTATAATTATCGTTTGGGATTTTACCTGGATAAAAATCACCGCCATGCACTCGAACTGAATTTTGATCACATTAAATATGTGCTCACAGACGGACAAAAAGTAAAAGTGGTTGGCTTTATAAATAAGGTGCCGGTCTATGGGGATAGCATTTTAGATCCTGATAAATTCATGCACCTCGAACATACTGATGGCGGAAACCTGCTTCATCTGAATTATGTGTCTCAAAAAACCATACTTAGATCTACCGCCCGTACAAGGGATCTGTTAACCCTGGTATATAAATTCGGTGCGGGTATCAATATTCCACGTACAGATTTTACTTATCATGGCGACCGCTACAATAACGATTTTCACGTTGCGGGATATAATTTTGGAACTGAAGCGGGTATCAGGTTCTTTCCTTTACGGCATTTGTTTATAGAAGCCACGGGCAAAACCGGTTATGTAAGGGTAGTGAATGCTCTGGCCAATACAACTTCTATGAAAGGCGACAGGGTTCGGCATGGATATGGGTATTTCGAATGTATTGCTACCCTGGGATATGATATTAATTTTTAGTTTCCCGCGATTTTTGTAGTTTGTTTGAGATGTCTGCCCCCGAACAATATACCGCGCAGGTAAAAAAACTCGCAGCTTCACTCGGCTTTTCTCAGTGCGGCATTGCCAAAGCGGAACGGCTCGATGAAGATGCCCGCCGGCTTGAAGCATGGCTGCATAAGGGGCATCAGGCGGGGATGCAATACATGGAAAAACATTTTGATCTGCGCGTCGATCCCCGCAAACTTGTTCCCGGGGCCAGATCGGTGATCACTTTGATGTGCAACTACTTTCCTTCAAATCAGGCTGCGTCCGAATCTTTAAAAATTTCAAAGTATGCCTGGGGGAAAGATTACCATGAAGTAATAAGGGAAAAGCTGAACATTTTTCTTTTTCGTCTACGCGAAACCGTTGGCGAAGTGAACGGACGTGGATTTGTTGACAGTGCGCCTGTGCTGGAACGTGCCTGGGCAAGGAAATCCGGTTTAGGCTGGGTAGGAAGGAACGTCAATCTTATTAACAAAGAAAAAGGCTCATTTTATTTTCTTGCCACATTGATCACGGATCTCGAGTTGGTACCCGACAATCCTTTTATCAAAGATTATTGTGGAACCTGCACCAAATGCATTGATCATTGTCCAACGGCGGCAATTTTGCCCGGCAAAGAAATAGATGCCAATAAATGTATTTCGTATCTCACCATAGAGCTGAAGGAGGAAATGATTTCTCCGGCTTTTTCAGGTAAATTTCAAAACTGGATGTTTGGTTGTGATATATGCCAGGATGTATGCCCCTGGAACCGGTTTTCCAAACCGCACAATGAACCTGCGTTCGAAGCCCGGAATGAATGGTTTACTTTTAAGATCAGCGACTGGCTGAACCTGGATGAAGAAAGATTTAAAATACTTTTCAAAGATTCCCCTTTAAAACGTGCTAAATTAAAAGGGATAAAACGGAATATTAAATTTCTAATCAATGAACCTTCCGGCAACGAAACTGAGTAATATCGCGGGAAAAAAAAGCCGGATCATTATAGGTTTGATGAGCGGAACTTCCCTGGACGGACTGGATATAGCGCTTTGCCGCATAGAGGGAGCAGGGTTTGATACAAAAACTGAACTGCTTGCGTTTGAAACCAAAACTTATACCGACGAAACAAAAGAACGGATACTGAAGATATTCGCTAAGGAACAAATATCTTTTCCGCTGCTTATCCGGTTACACAAAGAAATCGGCTTACTGCACGCCGACATGGTACTTAATTTTCTTGCCGCAAGGCATCTCGATCCACGAGACGTAGACCTTATCGGCAGTCATGGCCAAACTATATTTCATCTGCCTGCATCTTCCGGAAATAGTGCAGCAACTTTTCAGATCGGTGATGCCGATCATATAGCTACAGGAACCGGGATCATTACGGTCTCCGATTTTCGCCAGCAACATATAGCAGCGGGCGGTGAAGGTGCGCCATTAGCGCCTTATGGAGATCTTCTCCTGTTTAAGCCTGAAGATAAAAACAGAATATTCATCAATATCGGAGGAATTTCCAATTTCAGTTTGATACAGGGAAAAAAAATCCTTTTCAGTGACATAGGACCAGGGAACACCCTGCTTGATCAGGTGGCGCGCCTCCGGCTTAACAGAGCATATGATATGAATGGTGCGATTGCTTCGAAAGGAAAATTAATTGAACCGGTTTTAACCGCATTGTTAGATGAAAAATTTCTCGGGCAGCCTATTCCCAAAACTACAGGACCGGAACTGTTCAATGCTGAATGGCTTGAAAAAAAATCGCCTGTACCGCTGAGAGACATTTCTTCAGAAGATTTGTTACATACTTTATCTGAATTTACCGCATTGACAATTTCTTATGCGATCAGAAATATGAAAACAGATCCTGCCAATACAGAAATATTTTTTAGTGGTGGAGGCATCCATAATGATTTCCTGATGGAAATGATCAGTAAAAAACTGCAGGGATATACATCCGGAACAACGAAGGATCTGGGTATCGATCCCGACGCGAAAGAAGCGATTTTATTTGCGCTGCTTGCTAATGAATCTGTAGCCGGAGATCCCGATATATTCAGGGATTCGAACCTGATTCGGGTTCGCATGGGAAAAATCAGTTTTCCCGGGACTCAACAAAACTTTTAAGAGACTTAAGGGTTTCTTCCAAAGCAGGACCACTGACCTTATCCTCAAACATACCGGAAAATTTTTCCCAGGGATACCATTTCAATTCTCGCACTGTTCGCATTTCCAGTTGCAGGCTTTGAACGGCTTCAATAGAGTCGGTGGAAAAAAACAGATCTATGGTATTTTGATTTTTCTTTTCTAAGATAAAATGAGATAAAAACCGGCTGCTGTCTATACGTTTTACTGAATTAAGATCTGTTTCCGGCCCCCAATGAATGGCATGAGCCGACGGCTCAATTAAAATATTTTTTTTATTCTTCATCGGTGAAAACCAATCAGGCCATGATTCCATATTATTTATAGCAGCAAAAACCTTTGCCGGAGGCGCGTCGATCAGAGCCGTTCTCGCCACCATTACGGTGGAAGGCATTAACAGGGAAATCAGCGTGATCAGCACACAGAAGAAAAAAATTGCAAGAAGAACAGGCTTAATGAATCTCATATTATTCCCATCTGAAAACTTTTACTGCAATGGCGTATACTACAATTCCCCACACTGCGAGGATTCCGAGTTGTTTACCGCAGTTATATATATGTGCGCCCTCAAACGATATTTTACGCAGGGCATCATTCAACGCGGTAAGCGGCAAAGCTTCAACGAGCCAGTGTATACTTTTGGGCAATGCTGATTTAGAAAAAAAAGTTCCCGATAAAAAATATTGGGGGAACATGAAAAGGTTGGAATAAATAGGAATAACATTCTGATTTTTTGCAACACTGCTTACCACAAATCCAGCACCCATAAATACGATCAATCCAAAAATCGTTACAATCAGCATTTCGATGAAAGTGATATAACCATGCGCCAGCGTGAAACCATATAAATATTTTCCAAAAACTATAAGCACGATAACAGTGATGATCTGAAATATTATACGCGAAAGCGTTTCGCCAACAATGATATTCAACCTGTTTACCGGCGAGGCATAAAGCCTTTTTAAAACAAGTGTTTCCCGAAGGTTAAAAAATAAAAATGATACTCCGAATACCGCGGCGCCGATCATCGAGAACCCGATCATACCCGGCAAATAAAAATCGATCAGTTTATATTCCCGGCCTTCTACTTCTTCATTACTGATGGTCGCAATTGTGTATTCGCGCGGCTCCATCCTGTTGTCTATTTCGCTGGCAACATTGCGTAACAGTGTATTCAATGCAGGCAGTTCGCGCTGACTTGCCGAACTGGATTGTACATGAATATTATACAGCGCTTTCTTTGAACTGTCCTTGTTTTTTTCAATAAGCAACAACGCTGTTAATCTGCCTTTTTTCATCTTGTCCTCCAGTGTATCATGGCTACTCTTTTCGACGCCAATGATGGGTGAAGACATCAGTGTTTTATAGATCGCGTTGGAAGTATCACTTTTAGGATCAAGTCCCACATCCATACTGATTCCGCCACCCCCACTTAACGCACCAAAGATCCAGATGAGGATGATCGGAAAAAATACGCCGAAAAAAACGGATTGCGGACTGCGAAAAATAGAAATCAGGCTTGCTTTTGTAATGGCCCAAAGCGCTTTTGCCTGGCTGTAAGGTCTCATACCTTTAGTTTGGAACAAAACTAACATATTTGGAATCAATTTTGGCAGGCCGGACATTTGTCGTAATTTCACGCGACATATGTCAGCTTCCCGTTCAAACAGGTCTTCCGGCTCCTCAGGTAGAAAAATCAGCCCAAAGCCGCCACGTATGCCTGAGCTCCGTGATTTCGATTACGCGGAATTCAGAAAAACCGCAGACAAAGTTCCTTTTACGCTCGGAGAATGGGCCTCCATTCTTCACCTCAGTGAACGTACGCTTCAACGTTATGCCCAGAGCAATGCATCCTTTGCTCCTATTCATGCGGAAAGATTTCACCAGGTGGAACAGTTGATTGCCCTTGGAAAGAAACTTTTCGGAAAGACTTCAGCATTCAGTGACTGGTTGCATGCAAACCCTCCCGCGCTCGAAGGAAACCTGAGTATGCAATCACTGGAGAGTTTTGACGGGATCCGCCAGGTGAGAGAACAACTGGAAAGAATTCAACAAGGTTTACTCGCATGAGGATCTACAGGCTTGCGCGGGCCAGTTTTGCTGAAGATTTAAGCGGAACGGGAGCCAGGCTGGTGGGTGGCCGCTGGAATTCGCCGGGAAGAAACGCACTTTATGCCGCAAGTCATATTTCTTTGTCTGTACTCGAACTGCTGGTACATATCAGAACAATCAAAATTCCGCCCGATTTTCAACTGGTACATTTGGAAATACCCGAGTCGCTGAGTTCGGGCTTCACTGAAACACCAAAACTTAAACGCAATTGGAAGGACGACCTTGGTTATACCCGGAAGATCGGTGATGAATTTTTGAAGCAAAAAGACTTTCTTTTGCTGAGGGTTCCATCCGCGATCGTGGAGACGGAATACAACTATGTGCTGAATTGTCAGCATGCTGATTACAAAAAAATTAAGATCGCTTCGGTAATACCTTTTGAATTCGATAAGAGACTTTATGATCCGCTTTCATAAGATCTATATTCTCCTGGGCAGTAATATGCAGGAACCCGCACAACAATTAGTGCGGGCGGAAAAAATGATCACTGCTTCCGTCGGCAGGATTATTAAATCATCTTCCTTATATAAAACCGCAGCCTGGGGAATTAGGGATCAGCCTGATTTTATAAACCAGGTCATCGAAGTGGAAACTGGTCACCCGGCAGGCGAATGCATGGACATATTACTTAACATCGAGGCGGAAATGGGAAGGGTGAGAACGGTGAAGAATGCGCCGAGAGTGATCGACCTGGATATTCTATATTACGACAATGCTGAGATCCATACCGAAAGGCTTATCATCCCACATCCTGCCATAGCCCAAAGAAGGTTCGTCCTGGTGCCTCTTAATGAAATTGCACCGGATTTTATTCATCCTGTGTACAAAATCTCAAATGCGCAGTTGTTAGCGCAGTGCAACGACACACTGGATGTGAAAAAATTCTGAGGGAAGGGTCTGTGATTCCGCTTATTTTGCAGCCCGTTCATGAAATATCATTTCGTTACGATTGAGGGAAATATTGGCGCAGGGAAAACAACGCTGGCTCATTTGCTGAGCAAACATTTCAAGGCCAGACTGGTACTTGAAGAATTTGCGGACAACCCGTTTCTACCCAAGTTTTACGAAAATCCACAGCAATATGCCTTTCCGCTGGAATTATTCTTCATGGCCGAAAGGTATAAGCAGTTAAAGGAACTGTTACAAACCAAAGACATGTTCCAAACAGTGACGATATCCGATTATCTTTTCACCAAATGCCTGCTGTTTGCAAAAGTGAATTTACTGGAAGAGGAATTCAGGCTATATCAAAAACTATTCGATATCATTAACCCACAAATCGTTCAACCAGATCTGCTTATTTACCTCCATTCACCCGTCTCCAAACTCCAGGAAAATATCCGCAAACGAAACCGGAGTTATGAACAGTCCATTCCAAACGACTATTTGTTTTCCTTACAGGAAACCTATACCGCATATATAAAACAACATAACATTAAAACACTGTTCATTGATACGAGCAATGCTGATTTTCTCGGAAATGAGGCGCACCTGCAGGTTATCATCGACGCACTGGATATGGAATATCCTGAAGGCCAACATTATCTGACGCTGCCTTAGGTATTGGCTAAATTTAAATGAGATGGCTTCTCAACGCGAAAAACAAAATCCATACGCACCGCTTCAGTTCACTGAGTTCCGCTATTTCATCATTGGCAGGTTCATATTTATTCTTGGTTTAAGGATGACGACTACTGTTTTGGGATGGTGGGTTTATCAACTCACGAAAAGCGGTTTGGCCCTGGGTTTGGTGGGGCTTTCGGAGTTTATCCCGGCATTTTCCCTCGCGTTATACGCAGGACATCATATTGATAAAACAGAGAAACGCGGTTTACTCCTTAGATGCGTATTATTTTATCTCGGTTGTTCTTTTCTTTTTTATTTATTGTCAACCTTCATGGCTGCGGATCATTTATCGAACTGGAACATTACCATCCTGATCTTCATTGTAGTGGGACTAACGGGTGTGATCAGGGCATTTTCCGGACCAACTTTTTCGGCAATGATCTCACAGGTGGTTCCCAAACAGCTATTACCTTCTGCTGCGGCAATCAGTTCTTCTACATGGTTGATCGGTTCCATCTGCGGTCATGCGATGGGTGGATTTCTTATTGCTTTTATCGGCATCCATCATACGTTTTTGATCGTAATGTTTTTAGTGATGTCGTCCTTTATGTTCATGCTGCATCTTACGCCGAAACCGGTATATGTCCGGTCGAATACAAATCCCTGGAAGAGTGTAAAAGAAGGCCTGAATTATGTTTTTGCCAGCAAGGAATTGCTCGGCGCGATCACGCTGGATCTGTTTGCGGTTTTGTTTGGCGGTGCCGTCGCGCTGGTTCCCATTTTTGCTACCGAGATCCTTCACGCCAGTGCGATCGGTTTTGGTTGGTTAAATGCAGCTGCGGATATAGGATCTATCCTCATGGTTACCATGCTTACCATATTTCCCCTGAAAGGTGGCCAGGGAAGAATCCTGTTTTTTGCCGTTGCCGGCTTCGGTGCCTGTATCATCCTTTTCGCTTTGTCAAAGATATTCTGGCTTTCTTTCCTGGCACTGATGTTAAGCGGATGCCTTGATGGGGTAAGTGTAATTATCAGGGGAACAGTTCTTCAGTTAAAAACTCCTGATAACCTGCGGGGAAGGGTGATGGCGGTAAACAGTATGTTCATTAATTCCTCCAATGAACTCGGCCAGTTTGAAAGCGGCGTAATGTCAAAATTAATGGGTGTCATCCCCTCGGTGATCTTCGGAGGTTTCATGACAATAGCCGTGGTGTTTGTTACATGGTTTAAAGCACCTGCGCTGCGAAAAATGGAATACTGAGACTTTTTTTTCAGCTACTGTTTATTCTGCCGTTAAATTTTCCAGTACGTGATAAACGATGGGACAGAAACTGCTGTTCTTTATGGTCAGCGCCGGCCTTTTAAGTAAAACATCTTCATCTGTATAAGGAAACCGGGCACAGTCTGAAGGGCGAACCTCATATATGGAACAGGTATTATCCTGATTCAGAAAAGGACAGGGTTTGGTTTGCAGCACATAATCACCTTCTTCATCGATACGTAAATATTGATCTATGAAACTTCCCTCTTTCATCCGCAGTTGTTTGGCTATGCGTTTAATATCCGGCGTTTTAAACCTCGGCGAATAATTTTTACAACAAGCTGCACAATTCAGGCAGTTGACGGCTTCCATTGCTTTTTCATGAAGAGAAGGCAATAGTTTCAGTACTTTCTTCCTGTCTGCCCGTGAA
>JAEWDG010000253.1 GCA_023390215.1 Bacteroidota bacterium
CATGGGGGAGGTTCGTTCCCGGCTACCATTGGAAGGATTGAACATGGGTATAATGTTCGCCCTGATTTAGTAGCTGTTGATAACAAAATAAACCCCCGTAACTATATCGGCAAGTTCTGGATCGACAGTCTTGTTCATGATCCCTTAGCCCTGCAGTTCATCCTGGAGGTTATTGGTGACAACAAAATTTGCCTGGGTAGCGATTATCCTTTTCCGTTAGGTGAGCACAGGCCGGGGGAATTAATTGAACAGATGAATTTTGATACCGCGCTTAAAGAAAAACTTTTCGTAGGAAATGCACTCGAATGGTTGAATATCTCAAGAGATCAGTTTAAATCCCTGAGGATACACGGTAATCCTTAACCATCCCATCTGTACCGATTAACGATAGTAATATTAATTTCTGTTGTCAGAACTGTTGACTCCGGCCTTTGCATGAAGACGTGATCAATATTTTTTGCATCATTACACCAATACTTCCTGTATCTCAGAAGCAGGCATGTTCGCGTTTCGCATGGCTATTCCTCTTGCCGCATTTCCCGCAAACTCTTCAAATGCAGCTATGGTTATTTCATCCCCTGAAACCATTGCAGGCTCTCCATTATCCCCACCTTCTCTGATTCCCTGCACGATCGGGATCTGACCAAGCAAAGGAATATCATATTCTTCCGCCAAACGCTTTCCACCCTGTTCTCCAAAAATGTAATATTTGTTTTCAGGAAGTTCTTTTGGTGTGAAATAACTCATGTTTTCTACCAGTCCGATCACTGGTACTTTCAACTGCGCCTGACCGAACATGGCAATGCCTTTTTTAGCGTCTGCTATTGCAACCAACTGCGGTGTGGTTACTACGATGACGCCGGTAACCGGAACAGTTTGTACCATGGTGAGATGAATATCACCTGTACCCGGAGGCATATCGATCACCAGATAATCCAATTCACCCCAGTCCACTTCACTTACAAATTGACGAATCGCGCTGCTCACCATTGGACCGCGCCAGATCACTGCCTGCTTTTCATCGATCAGTAAACCAATACTCATGATTTTAATCCCGAATTTTTCAATCGGCACAATCATCCCTTTGCCGCCTTCCGTATCACGCATCATCGGTCTTTGTCCGCGTATGCCAAACATAATATGCTGGCTCGGACCATAAATATCCGCATCCATCAAGCCAACCTTTGCACCACCTTTGGATAAAGCGAGGGCAAGATTCGCGGAGATCGTACTTTTTCCCACACCACCTTTTCCACTCACTACAGCGATAATATTTTTTACGCCCTTCAAAAGCGTTTTGGGATCCTGTCTGTTCGAAGTTGTATTGCTTGTGAAATTAACCTGCACAATTGCTTCTTTATTAACCAGGATTTTTACTGCGTTGATGCAGGCATTTTTTATCTGTTCTTTCAGGGGGCAGGCAGGCGTTGTTAGCACAACTGTAAAGGATACATCATTACCATTAATCTTAATGTCCCTCACCATGTTAAGTGTAACCAGATCTTTGCCCAGATCGGGCTCTTCCACATTTCCTAAAGCCTTCAGTATATCCGCCTCTTTCATCGTTCAATTATTTGTTAAATAAACTATATGAACCGCAAAATTAACCAACCAACCGCGTACTTTGTTTACGATAAACGATTTTGTAATTTTGTTGCCGGCACCAAATCAGCCAGGGCCACTGTTCCCGAACAAAGTCTGGAACACTTGTATCGCATAATACATTGCAACATATTTGGAAAAAACCCCTGGGCTGCTTAACATGAAAAAATTCCTTCCATATCTTTTCGTCGCTGTTTTCTTTTTACCGCGCACTGCGAATGCCCAGTTCGAAAGTTTTCAGGATTCGGTTGTTCAACTGTATGGCGTGGTGATGACAGCAGATAGCTTACAGGCGCTCCAATCTGTGAGCGTTATGGTGAAAGGAGAAAACAGGGGTACCGTTACAAATGAAAAAGGTGTGTTCAGCATTGTGGTCATCAAAGGCGACCAGGTAGAATTTACCTCCGTTGGTTTTAAGCCACAATTAGTAACCATCCCCAAAGACCTGAAAGGCAATCAGCATAGCCTGATCCAGTTGATGGTAAACGATACAGTTTTTCTTCCCGCCACGATTATTAAACCCCGCCTTTCCCGGGAACAATTTGAAAGAGATTTTCTAAAAACCCAGGTGCCCGCCGATGAGATCACCCTGGCAAGAGAAAATAATAATGAAGCCACGCGGAGAGCTTTAATGTCCAGTCTTCCTTCCGACGGTCGCGAAGCCACCAATCAATATCTCCGACAGAGTGCCAACAAACTTTATTATTCAGGGCAGGTGGCACCTATGAATATCTTCAACCCCTTTGCATGGAATGAATTTATCAAGGCATGGAAAAGGGGAGATTTCCGTCGTAAATAATTCCGCTTTTGCAGATTGATTAACTTGTAGACCCAAAAGGGTTTATGTCGCGCATTTTCATATTGGGTTTTATGGGTACAGGTAAAACACATTGGTCACAGCAATGGGCAGATGTGCATGATGCTGTATGTATCGATCTGGATCAGCAGATAGAGCAGGAAGTTGGCCGCCCGGTACTCGATATTTTCGAGGAGGAGGGCGAGGATTTTTTCCGCGATACAGAAGCGAAAATGCTCAGGGAGGTTTCGGCACAGGAGAACATAATCGTTGCAACCGGTGGTGGCACGCCCTGTTTCCATGAAAACATGCAATGGATGAATGATCACGGGATTACGGTACTCCTCGAAGCGAATGCGCAATATATCCTGGAGCGGGTTCTTCACGAAAAAAATAAGCGGCCACTGATAAAGAACCTGAATGAGGCGGAAATTCTTTTCTTTATTCAACAGAAACTGCAGGAACGCGAACCATTTTATGCGCAGGCCAGGTACAAGCTGGATGCGGAGAAACTCACATACGACAGCTTATATCAGATCATCCCTACGCTAAATAAATCTTCCGGCAATGCATAGAGGTTTTTTAAAATTTGGTGCTTTCTTCAGTATGCTCTCGGTTGTACTCGGCGCGATGGCAGCACATAGCCTTAAAGACAAGATCAGTATGTATGCGCTCAATATTTTCGAGACGGCTGTGAAGTATCAGTTCTATCATGCTATTGCCCTGATCCTGACAGGTATTTTAATAAGATTTTTTCCGGGCAGGTTAATGACGGCCGCAGGCTGGTGCTTTGTTACAGGAATTGTATTGTTTTCCGGATCACTATATGCGCTGGCTGCTGTGAAGGCTGCAGTTCAACCGGGTTTTCGTTGGTTAGGCCCGGTTACGCCGGTAGGTGGCGTATTTTTTATTGCAGGATGGCTGATGATGCTCGCAGCTTTTTTTAAAAAGCCTGTGGATAACCCTTAAACCGGGCAGTTGACACGGATTTCCTTCTTACATTCGTGGTTCGAATTTCTAAGATCCTGATGGCTCAAAAAACTAAGACTGCAAAATCTAAGAAAGAAACCTCTGAACCGGATGTGCTCAAAGCCGAAAAAGACGTCGACATTGAGGTGAAGCAACTTCTGAAGGACGAGCGTACCCATAAGATCGCCGGCAGCATATGCATCCTTTTCTCGATATTATTTTTTATCGCGTTCACTTCCTATTTGTTTACCTGGGACGAGGATCAGGATAAAGTCTTTCAGGCGGGCAAAAAGTTATTGCTGGGCACCGAAGAACATATCTCCAATCTCATGGGGAGTTTCGGAGCCTACCTGTCCCATTTCTTCATCTATAAGGGTTTCGGAATAGCTTCCTACCTGCTTTGCTCGCTGTTTTTTGTGATAGGTGTGAACTTGTTTTTTGGAAAGAAGGTATTCTCGGTACTTCGTAACCTTAAATATATTGTTGTTGGTCTTCCGCTGATCAGTATTACGGCTTCCATCATCATGAAAGGGCAGGAATTTCCCTGGGGTGGCGCTGTGGGGGATATGTCGCGCGATTGGATGTACGGTGTGATGGGACAAATCGGTACCATCGCTATTATAGCGGTGGCATTTCTTGCTTATGTCATCTGGAGGTTTAACCCTGATTTTTCGAGCATAGGAAAAAAGAAATTGGTTGCGGAAGAAGCCGTGGCCGGATCAGCCGCGGTTGATGAATGGCCTGAAGCTGAAGAAGGTTCAATTGAACACGCGGTAAAACCTAAACAATCGAAAAAAGTGGGGCCCATGCTTCCGCTCGAGATCAACGAACCGGAACCCCGGCACAATATGGAGATTGTGGAGAAAGCAGAAGCCGTTACAGAAAAAGCTTCGCCGGCAATCGATATTCCTGAACCTGTGATTGTTCAGGAAACACTTCCGTTGGCCGCTGCTGCGGAGAAAAAGAAAACACCGGCCGCCCCGGTTGCGGGGCTCGAACTGGAAATAAAAACTGCAGAGCCTGTATTGGAAGAAGAACCTGTTTCAGCGGAGAAGCCGAAGCAGCTTAAGCCTTACGATCCCATTCTCGATCTGCGTGATTATAAATATCCTTCCATCGAATTACTCGAAAACCATGGAAGTGAAAAGATCGTTCAGGATCCGGCAGAACTGGAGAATAATAAAAATCAGATCATCAACACGCTGAAGAATTATGATATTACGATTCAGCGTATATCCGCAACTGTTGGTCCTACCGTTACATTGTATGAGATCGTGCCCGCTGCAGGTGTGCGTATTTCGAGAATCAAAAACCTGGAAGATGATATCGCGCTGAGCCTTGCAGCGCTGGGTATCAGAATCATCGCGCCGATTCCGGGTAAAGGCACCATTGGTATAGAAGTTCCGAACGCGAAGAAGACGATCGTAAGTATGCGAACACTGCTGTCTTCTGAAAAATTTGGAAAAAACAGTTATTCCTTACCGATAGCGATCGGAAAGAAGATCGATAATGAAAATTTTATCGTTGACCTTGCCAGCATGCCGCATTTACTGATGGCCGGTGCTACCGGTCAGGGTAAGTCTGTGGGGCTGAACGCGATCCTTGTTTCTTTACTTTATTCTAAACATCCATCACAATTGAAATTTGTATTGGTGGATCCAAAGAAAGTGGAGCTTAGCATTTACCGCACGATCGAAAAACATTTTCTCGCCAAACTTCCCAATGAAGAAGAATCCATCATTACAGATACAAAGAAAGTTATCCATACATTAAACGCGCTTTGTATTGAAATGGATAACCGTTATGATCTGCTGAAAGAAGCCGGTTGCAGAAACATAAAAGAGTACAATGAAAAATTTGTTTCACGAAAACTCAATCCTGAAAAAGGACACCAGTACCTGCCCTTTATTGTATTGGTAGTGGATGAGTTTGCGGACCTGATCATGACGGCAGGAAAAGAAGTGGAAATGCCCATTGCAAGGTTAGCACAGTTAGCCCGTGCCATCGGTATTCATCTGATCATCGCTACCCAACGTCCTTCAGTAAACATCATTACAGGTACCATCAAAGCGAACTTCCCTGCACGCGTGGCTTTCAAGGTGAGCAGTAAAATAGACAGCCGTACAATACTCGATACCGGTGGCGCAGAACAGCTGATCGGAAAAGGGGATATGCTGATTTCCTACAACGGTGATGTGGTGCGTTTGCAGTGTGCGTTTGTAGATACACCCGAAGTGGACAAGATCTGTGATTTCATCGGAGAACAGCGCGGATATCCTGATGCGTTCCTTCTTCCTGAATACGTTGATGAAAAAGAAATGGAAGGCCGCGAGTTCGACCTTGCCGATAAAGACTCTTTATTTGAAGATGCCGCAAGGCTTATCGTAAGCAGCCAGAGCGGAAGCACTTCTTTATTACAACGCAGAATGAAACTGGGATACAACCGCGCCGGCCGTTTGATGGATCAACTCGAAGCAGCCGGAATCGTTGGCCCGAACCAGGGGAGCAAAACCCGCGACGTTCTCATTAAAACGGATGCTGAACTCGAAGCGCATCTCAACGC
>JAEWDG010000309.1 GCA_023390215.1 Bacteroidota bacterium
AAAGAAAGCGCCCAGTAAAGATTCTGTGTATTCGGTAAGGAATTCGGTGACCAATTCCGCGAGAGGCTGGATTTCCCTGATCCCGATCATTTTTTCATTTAATTGCGCGATACCCATTTGCATCCACTCTCTGGTCTGAATATCGCCGAATGACTTTTCGAGCGCGATGGCCATTGAATCCAGTGATGCTGCGATCGCTCCCAGGTTATGTTTTTCAGATTCGTTTACACGTGTATGATAGTTGCCGGCAGCGATCTGCGCCGAAATATCAGCGATCACGGATACCCTTCTGCTGATCTCACCATTTGTTTTCTCAAGTTCCTCCTGTAATTGTCTTCGTTTTTCGAAATCGCTGGTAAGCCGTATAAACGAAACCACAGTTACCAGAATGGCAAGGAGCGAAGTGATCGCTATGATCCATGGGGTTGCGCTTGCGAAATCATTTAAAATTTTTACCCTCTGGTCAAGTGAAATCTGTTCGCGGTTCTGCATTCGCTGAACAGTTTGCCGGGCCTGATCCATGTAAGACTTACCAACAATCAGTACGCTGTCTTCCACCTCTTTTCCTGTTCTTTTTTTGGATATGGATTGTTGCAGAATGATCAGTCTGTTGGAAATGATACGGCTTAACAATTCTGCGTCCACCTGTTGTTCGGGTGTTTCGCGGGTGAGCTTTTTTAATTCCTGAATACTTTTTGTTACACGGTCGAATGCTCCGTTATATGGTTCCAGAAATCCCTCGTTGTTGGTGAGCAAAAATCCACGCTGGCCTGTTTCCGCGTCTTTTAAAACCGAAATAACTTCTTCCAGGTTCTTTATTACGTTGTTCGTATTATTAACCAGTTTCTGGCTCCTATTAAGATTGCGGATACTTAGATAAGAAGCGATGGCTCCCGTTAACAACAGCAGGATAGAGATCGTATAACCAAGCAGCAGGTTTCGTTTAAAACTCGACATAATTCCTTTTAAGCAGTTTGTTTGATGGGAATGATGAATGAAAATGCACTTCCCTGGCCTTCTTTACTGTGCGCGGTCAGGAGCCCATTGTGATTCTCTATTATTTTTTTTACGATGGCGAGGCCCATGCCTGTGCCTGCATATTCGGCACGGCCATGAAGCCGTTGGAACATGGTAAAAATCCGGTCTGAGTAGGTTTCATCGAATCCAATGCCGTTATCTGTTACGGTGATTTTCACGTATGCGCCATCGGGATCTGGTTCCGTTTCAAATGATTTTTTTGCAATACGTTCAGCCTGAATTTTTATTACAGGATGCTCTTCGGGTTTGGAAAATTTCAATGCATTGCTGATGATATTCAGAAAAACCTGCCTGATCTGATCTGGTATCACTTCCATTTCCGGTAGGTTTCCCACTTCGATCAAAGCCCGTTTTTCCCTGACAATAAGCTCGAGGTCGCTGAGTGTATCCTGTAAAATTTGTTTAAGATCGGATTCAACAAACTGCCTTGTAATAGAAAGTCTTGAATATTCCAGCAGGTCATTGATCAGTGTTTTCATTCGTTCGGAAGCGGAAATAATCTTGTTCATATATTTCCGTGCGTCATCGCCTTCAACCAAATAGCGTTCATCCACGATATGACAGAAAGTAATGATTTTGCGAAGGGGCTCCTGCAGATCATGAGAAGCGATATAGGCGTATTGTTCCAGTTGAAGATTGCTGGTTTCGAGTGCTTTATTGGCAGTTTTTAATTCAGCTGTACGTTCTTCTACTTTTTTCTCGAGGTTAGAACGCATCTCATTAAGTTCTTTGGCCTGCTGATGTAACCGAACAAAAGTTTGAACTTTCAGCAGCAACAGATCCGGATCGAATGGTTTGGTAACATAATCGACCCCCCCGGACACATATCCTTTTGTGATAAATCTTTTATCGGTATTTACGGCAGATAAAAAAATGATAGGGATGTTGCGTGTTTTGCTATAACTGGTTATGGATTCGGCGACTTCGAATCCATCCATGCCCGGCATTTGAACATCGAGAATAACCAGCGCGTATTCGGTTTTGAGAATTTTTTTTAAAGTCTCTTCACCGGAACTGGCCGTGTCCACTTCATTGCCGTGCAATTGCAGCAGCGTCTTTAAGGAAAAAAGATTTTCCTTTTTATCATCAACAATAAGGATCATTCCTGTTTAACTGAAATGTGGAAAAATCGGGACGCCGATAGACTGCAACAATCTTTCCATTATGAAATTGTGTTCAGGTCAAATTTAATGAACTAACACAATGTTTATCAGGTAAAAACTTCATCGATGACGGGAAATATTTTCTACAATAAACAAATCGGCGGAATGTTCACAACAAGTCCGGTCAGGTCCGGGACGACGGTAAAAATGTAGATCGTGATGCTGAACCTGATTCAACATCTTTGAATATAACAAATGATGTAGCTCGCTACCGGAATGTACATGTGTTTTGCATTCAAACGAACAGATCCCGGATCAGGTCCGGATGAGGAAAAAAAATACCCCCAACAAAGCTGGGGGCGCTAATTCGAAAGCGGAGAGTGAGGGATTCGAACCCTCGATACAGTTTCCCATATACACACTTTCCAGGCGTGCTCCTTCAACCACTCGGACAACTCTCCATTCAGTTCAAAGGGATGCAAAAGTAAGCCCTTCCAGTCTAAGATTAAAATCCTT
The DNA here is from genome assembly GCA_023390215.1 of Bacteroidota bacterium. GTDB lineage: Bacteria > Bacteroidota > Bacteroidia > Chitinophagales > Chitinophagaceae > Ferruginibacter. The sequence continues at coordinate 2,658 of JAEWDG010000309.1, forward strand.
CTATCAGTTTCTCCATCCTGATTCCCCGGGAACCTTTGATCAGTATCAGCGCGTCTTTCAGGTCCTGATCTGAAAACCAGGCTTTGGCTTCTTCAACAGTACGGAAATGCAGATAACCTTCCGGTACATCGAGATATTCATCTCCTACAACTACGGCTTTTTCCCATTGATATTCCTTCAGAAGATCAACCAAAGCTTTATGTTCATTCCGGGATTCACTACCCATCTCTTTCATTCCACCCAGCAGGATAAATTTCCTGCTTCCGGCCATTTTCCCAAAATTCGTTATGGCAGCACGCATGCTGGAAGGGTTCGCATTATATGCATCAAGTATAAAGCGGGCCCCGCGTTTTTCCATCATCTGGGAGCGGCTGTTTGCAGGAATATAATTTTCCAGCGCCTGAAGAATATCAGCCTCGGGAACATCAAATGTTTTTCCAATTGCCACAGCGGCCAATACATTAGGGAGATTATAATTGCCCACCAGGTGTGTCCTGATCAACGGAAGATCTGCACCGCCTGTGATGTTTACGCGCAGGAATCCATCGCCTGAATCTGCAGCAACTCCGGTAAAATCTGATAGTTTTGATCCATAACTGATAATTTTATTAATTCCCCTGCTCATCTCCAGCAGGTAATCGTAATCGTTATTAATAAATGCTGTTCCATTGTTCCTCCGGAGATAATCGAACAGCTCGCCTTTTCCTTTTCTTATTGCTTCTACGCTTCCGAAACCTTCCAGGTGGGCTTTCCCGCAATTTGTGATCAATCCATGTGTGGGTTGGGCATAAAGACAATATCCTTCAATCTCTTTAAGGTGATTTGCGCCCATCTCCACGATAGCCATTTCCGCATCCTGCCGCACTTTGAGAAGGGTCAAAGGAATACCAATATGGTTGTTGAGGTTCCCTTCAGTAGTGTACGTTTTATATTTCGTGTTCAGCACGGCATGAACCAACTCTTTGGTAGTGGTCTTTCCGTTGCTTCCTGTAATACCAATAAATGGGATAGTAAACTGATTGCGGTGATATCCTGCAAGATCCTGCAAATATCGCAGTGCATCATTCACCCGAATTAATCCTGCATTATCGGAATCAATGTCTTCATCAATTACGGCATAGGAAGCACCTGCGTCCAATGCCTGTAGCGCATAGCCGTTACCGTTAAAATTTTCACCCTTTAGCGCGAAAAAAATATTTCCTGGTTTGATGCTCCGCGTATCAGTGCTTACGCCGGTAGATGACTGAAATAATTTATAAAAATCCGTGATCTGCATGTTCGCAAATTACAAATCGAAAACGGTTAGCAATAAAAAACCCTCCTGACGGAGGGTTTGTCTTAAAAGACTATTTTTTCTTCTTTCGGTTATTCTGTTTTCGCTTACCGAAGATATTACCTTCTTTAAAGCCAGGTCCTTCCGGAGGCCCCATATAGGTTTGGGCGCAACGGAAACCTACGGTGCTTGATGCCGCATTTTCTTCCATGAAACGGCGGGTTCCGGGTGAAAGCCAGTAAGCACGATCGTTCCAGCTACCTCCTTTGTAAACGCGTGAATGATCGCTTACCAGGGTAGTAACACCATAGCCATAAAATGCCTGGCTTGCTGAGTCACCATCAAGATAGTTCACTACATTATTATGTTGGTAGTTGTAACGGTTTTTTACCTCTTCATCAGAAATATCTGTTTTCTTCAACCGGCCCATGCTGTCGCGTTCATATTCACCGCTGCTGTTTTTATAATATTTCTGGAAACGGTTACCA
>JAEWDG010000001.1 GCA_023390215.1 Bacteroidota bacterium
GCCACCAGCTGGGGGTAAAACATTACATATAAAGCATAGATCCCGAACTTATACTCTGCTCTTTGATGGCCACGATAAACTTCGATGGTATAGCTCATCGCCTGGAAAGTATGAAAAGAAAGACCTATAGGCAGCAAAATGGAAAGATAAGGCACCGGATTTTCGGTGTGGACCAGCCCCAGCAGCCGGGTTAGGTAATCGTTCAGAAAATTAAAATATTTAAAGAAAGCCAGCACACCAATGTTCGCAACCAGGCTCATGATAAGCAGGGACTTCTTTCCTGCCAGAGTTTTTGCACGCTCAATATAGATACCGGCGAAATAGTCAATAACTATAGTTCCTGCCAGAATTAATATATATATAGGTTTGAAAACCATATAGAAATAACAACTTATCGCCAGCAGGAAGAACCACCGGAACCGGTGGGGAAGTAGAAAAAAGACTACAGTCGTAATGATGAAAAATAAAAGGAAATGGATTGAATTAAAGACCATTATGAGCAGCTTGTTCGCGGTAAAGATAAAAATTAGCGACTACCTAAAAATTCTCTTTCAAACTTAGCGGCAATTAGGCGGGGGGCTGAGAAAAAATCAATACCTTCGATTGTTAACCAAATGCAAAAACCTCCATTCGTCCCTTGATCACAACGACAGGAATTCAGTTATGGAAGCCGAATAACAGGAACTAATACAAAGGAATTATGCGGAATTCGTTTTTGAATAAGTTTGCTCCGAGGTGGATCATTTTTGTTTCAGATTTGGTTCTAACCGCTGCAATTTTTCTTTTTTCTTTTTTTCTGGTCAGGCATTTTTTGTTTGATTTACCCCATGTAATAGATTTTTTCCCTGTATTAATTTTGAACGCGGTGATTTTTGTAGCCTGCGTATCTGTGTTCCCTATTTATAAGGGGATCATTCGTTATTCGGAGTTCAACGATATCATCCGCATCGTAAAATTTGTCATTCTTCACTTCGCATTATGGATCCTGGTTTACATTGCCCGGCCTTTTCCATCCATAGCCAATAATGTACCGCTCAGTCTATTATTTGTAAACCTGTTTGGAAATATTTTCGCACTGGTTACTTTCCGAATTCTTGTAAAGGAGATATATTATCGTGCGAGTTCCAAATCTTCCGTGAAGAAAAGAGCAGTGATCTATGGGGCCGGCTCGATGGGACAGGTAACAAGAAAAGTATTGCAGGGCGACCACAAAAGCAATACTGAAGTTTATGGATACCTGGACGACAGTCATTCAAAAATTGGCAAAAATCTCGATGGACTTCCGATCCTGAGTGCTTCGGGAGAGAAACTCGAACAATTCCTCAAAGAAAAGGGGATCACACATTTGTATATCGCGATAGATCGCCTGTCGGCGGAAAGAAAAATTGCTATCACCGATCGTGTTACTCCGCTGAATATTAAGATCAATGTAATACCCCAGGCCGATCAATGGCGCGACGGGCAGTTCCAGAAAAACCAGGTAAAAAAGCTGAACATCGAAGACTTGCTGGAAAGAGACGAGATTCATCTGCCCAACGATATTTTAAAAGAGGCCTATGCTGGTTCTACGATTCTCGTTACAGGGGCAGCGGGTTCTATCGGGAGTGAGATCTGCAGACAAATTGCCAAAGTAAAATTCAGAAAACTGATCATGGTTGATCAGTCTGAATCCGGCCTGTTCGATCTTGAATACGAATTAAGGCAGAAGCAGAAAGGATTGTTGAATATCCAGATGGAAATCGCTTCCGTAAGAGACAAAGTGAGAATGAAAAAAATATTCTCCAGTACACGCCCGGATGTTGTTTTTCATGCAGCCGCATACAAGCATGTTCCCTTAATGGAAACCTTCCCCTGCGAGGCCATCCTCACCAATGTATCAGGGACAAGGCTGGTTGGAGAACTTTCATTGTTTTATAATGTGAAGAAATTCGTTTTAATCTCCACAGATAAAGCGGTAAACCCCACCAACATTATGGGGGCTTCAAAGCGGATCTCTGAAATGTTCATTCAGGCACTCAGTGATCATAAAGATGCGGAAACAGAATTTATTACTACAAGGTTTGGTAATGTGTTGGGCTCAGCAGGATCTGTGATCCCAACTTTCCGCAAACAAATCGAACAGGGAGGTCCGATCACGATAACCCATCCTGAAATCACACGTTATTTTATGACGATTCCCGAAGCCTCAAAACTCGTACTTGAAGCAGGGATCATTGGCCAGTCGGGCGATATCCTACTTTTTGATATGGGAAAGCCGGTTAAGATCATCGACCTGGCCCGGAGGATGGTTCATCTGGCGGGCTTAAAACCCGGGGAAGACATTGCTATCGTACATACCCAGTTACGCCCCGGTGAAAAAATGTTTGAAGAACTTTTCAAAGATTCAGAGCAGTTCATAGAAACAGATCACCCCAGAATCTTAAAAGCAAAAAAAGGCCTGAATCCCGATCCCGAGTTCTTTTTGAACCTCGACGAACTTGAAAAACTGGCATTGTCTCACAATAGCGAAGAGGTCTCGTTTTATCTTCAGAAATTACTTCCCGAGTTTACTCCCTACGTGTATCTTGACCAATCGGGCATGCTGGTAGAGAAGAAAAACTGACCGGTTTTCCCGTTTGCAACTTGTTAACCTCGTAGCCTGCGCTTGTTATGGTTATGTTATAACTTCATGGTATATTTGGTCTAGTGTGTACT
>JAEWDG010000158.1 GCA_023390215.1 Bacteroidota bacterium
GGTGAGGGCGTTTATGATCTTCGATCTTCTGGCAAGCCGGTAGCAGGTTACTTTAATACTGATCACATCCGGTGCAATGGCAGCTTCGCGTAACAGATCGATCACACTGTCGTAACTATGGTAAGGAAAATGAAGCAGCACATCTCTTTCCATAACCACACTGGTCACGCTTTTGGCGTGCATGAGGTCGGGATGCGTAAAAGGTTTTTTACGCGTGGCTTTCTGATGGAATACCGACTCAGGGAATTCCATAAAATCTTTGTAATTATGGATTCTGCCCCCGGGTATCAGGTTATCCTTTGCCGTAAGCCCCAAACGTTTTACCAGGTAATTCAACAACTCCGGTTCAATATCCTTATCAAACACCAGTCTTACGGGCTTTCCTTTTTTTCTGTTTTTCAGTCCTTTTTCTATCTTCTGGATCATGGATGTGGACACATCGTTATCGATATCAATTTCTGCGTCGCGGGTGAGCTTGATCACATGAGCGGAAAACTGATCGTAACCAAAAAATGAAAATATTTTGGGCAGACAAAAACGGATAATGTCTTCCAGCAAAATAATATGGTGCTCATCCTGCCGGGAAGGAAGGATGATGAACCGCGGAACACTTCTAACGGGCACGGATACCAGCGCATAACGCTGGGGAATGCTGTGATCAGCGGTCGACAATCTGCAGGCCAGGTAAATGGATTTATCGTTCAGCACCGGGAAACTGCTGATGTTCTCGATCATCAGCGGAACGATGTAGCTTCTGACATTCTCATCGAAAAAATCGAGCACGAATTTCTGCTGGGTTACCGTTAATTTTTTTTCATCCACCAGGTAGATCTTTTCTTTCCTGAGCAGGCGAAGAATCTCATTCCAGGCTTTATCGAATTTTACCTGAAGGTCGAACACACGCTCCTGAATCTCATCGAGAATAAGCTGTGGGTTTTGTTCCAGGTGCATACGGGCTTTATTGCCCAGTTCGGTCATACGTTTTAAACCTGCAACCCGTACCCTGAAAAATTCATCCAGGTTATTGGAGAAAATGCCGAGGAATTTAATTCTTTCTTTTAGTGGAACTGTTTCATCTGATGCTTCCTGTAAAACCCGCTCATTAAACGACAGCCAACTGATGTCTCTTACGATCTTCCTGACCTTATCCATATTGAATTTAGCTGACCTCAAACTAGCTGATTTAAATTTTTAAAATACCGGCGGCATATTAAGAAATGATGAATTAATTTTTCATTTCTTTCATTTTGGCGATGATGCCTGTGGTGGAGATCCCGGGAATAATTTTCGCCAGTTTTACCGATCCGCCGTTCGCAAGTACCTCTGCTGCACCGGCAATTTGTTCCACTGTATAATCTCCTCCCTTGATCAATACATCCGGTAACAGGGTTTTGAAAATGTCACGTGGCGTATCTTCTTCAAATATGATCACTGCATCCACCATAATCAGCGATGCTAATACCAAAGCGCGTGCCTGTTCATGATTCACAGGGCGGGAATCACCTTTTAACCGTTTTACAGAAGCATCAGCATTCACCGCCACAATTAAAAAATCACAATATGATGCAGCTTCCGATAAAGAAGCGATATGACCTTCATGCAGTATATCAAAAACGCCATTGGTAAACCCGATCTTTTTTCCCTGCAGACGTAAGCGATTAACCTCCTGGGTGAGGTTATGCAAATCCATTATTTTCGATGGTATCGATGCCACGCTTTTCATGATTATCTTCTTTATTAAAAAATGGAATTAGAAACAGGCTGATGCTTCCGAAAATGAGAATAAAGCCGGTGGAAATTCCCCACATCAGCCAACCGAAAGCTGTACCCTGCGAGGCAACAATACCATAGATCGCAAGGGTTTTGGCAACGAAAATAGGAAAGGAACCGATACCTCCCGGTGTGACGATCATAGAAAGCGTAACGAGCGTTAGTACCGAGAATGCCGCTTTAATGCCGAGGCCGGAAGTGGCATCCATTGCAAAAAATCCGATATAGATCTGAAGCAAATACATCGACCAGATAAACACCGTATGGATGATAAATGACCTCCGGTGTTTCAGGTTTTTAATAGACTTAAATCCTTCCACCAGGTGATCATAAAACGCGTGGATCTTTTGTATGAATTTGTTTTCAGGATATTTCCGAAAGATATACCGGAGGAAAAAATAAAAAGCGACCAGACCAACTATCAAAAGGCCGAGTTTGATCCCGGTTTGAAAAAGACTGCCAGAAAAAAGCGGCTTCACCATCGACCAGAAAAAATCTCCGATCACATCTACCTGGATCACCAGGGTTAGCCCGATGAAAAACGCATAACATATCACATCGAAAGCCCGTTCAACTACCATGGTACCGACGAGTTTGTCGACCGGTAATTTTTCATACCGCGCGAGGAAAGTACATTTCAGCACTTCACCTAAACGGGGAACGGCTGAGTTTGCCAGGTAGCCGATCATGATCACAAGAAACGTGTTGGAGGTTTTTGGATCAAAACCCAAAGGTTCCATCAGAAGTTTCCAGCGCAGGGCCCTGCTGAAATGACTGGCCAGGCTCATAATTACTATGGGTATGATCAGCCAGTAGTTGGCATACTTAAGTGCAGATTTAAAAGCGGATTTCTGTTCTTCCCCGAACGCATGCAATTGCCACCAGATCAAAAAAATGCCCAGCCCGAAAACCAGTACGTACTGCAGTACAGAAACGAGTTTTTTACTCATCATCAGGATGGAAAGTTAAAACGTTTTTTCCCAAGATGCTAGTTGAGGGGGAGGTTGTCGATCAGCCTGATCTCTCCAATATATGCAGCAACCAGGGCGACAAGTTTCAGATCACCATTCCAGTTACTAACTGGTTCCAGTGTACGCGCATCCGCAATGGCGAAATAATCTACCTTAAAACCGAGGGATTCGAGTTTGGCGAATGATGATTCCGCCAGTTCATTTACCGGACCTTTTTTAAGCCTGGATTTTAATTCCAATAGTTCCTTATGTATTGCAGGCACTGTTTTTCTTTGTTCAGGGGATAGCCTGAGATTCCTGCTGCTCATGGCAAGGCCATCTTCCTCTCTGAGCGTATCGCAAATAACAAGTTCTGTTTTAATTCCGGTGATGTCAATCAGCTTCTGAATGACCATGCATTGCTGATAATCTTTCTGACCCACATACATCGCATCAGGCTTTACAATATCTAATAAACGATGTACCACCATGCAAACACCCTGAAAATGCCCGGGTCTGAATTCACCTTCGAAAACCGTTTCAATAAAACCCAGATCATACATCATCGGTTTACATCCTTCAGGATAGATCTCTTCTTCTGAAGGCAAGAACAGAAGGTCACATCCTGAAAGTTCCAGCATATTAATATCCTGTTCCAGCGTATGCGGATATTTTTCAAAATCTAAACGGTTGTTGAATTGGGTAGGATTTACAAAAATGCTGCACACCGTAAACCTGTTATCAGTCCGGCTGTGGTTGATCAGAGAGAGATGTCCATGGTGCAATGCGCCCATGGTAGGAACGAATCCGGTCCTGAGACCGTCCGCAGCGGCTTTCTGCACAAATATTTTAAGGTCCTTCGCCTTCCTGCAAACGATCATGGATGCTGTTTTAATGCGTACAATGCTATGTTTAGCCCCTGTTTGCCCAAAAAAGCCTACTTTTGCAAACCCTTTGGCAAACCAAGGCCTGCTTTAATCAAACCTTTTAAATGTCAACAAAGAAAAGAATTTTATTCATAGCCAATGAGATGTCTCCATATTTGGAGATGACAGAATTCGCGGAGATTGTAAATAAGCTGGCTATTTTGTCGAATGATAATAACCTGGAAGTTCGCTGCATCATGCCCAGGTTTGGTGTGATCAATGAAAGAAGACATCGCTTACATGAAGTAGTTCGGCTTTCCGGAATTAATGTAACGATCAACAGCGACGATTATCCGCTGGTAATTAAAGTGGCTTCTCTTCCTAATGCACGTTTACAGGTTTATTTTCTCGATAATGAAGATTTCTTTAAAAGAAAATCTGTGTTCGCTGACGAAAATGATCAATTCTTCGAAGACAATGGTTTAAGAGCTGTATTATTTTGCAAAGGCGCGCTCGAAACGGTGAAAAAATTCGGATGGCCACCCGATATCATTCACTGCAGTGGATGGATGACCGGACTTATTCCTATGTACATTCGTTCTGCCTATAAAAAAGAACCCGTTTTCTCCAACAGCAAAGTTGTATTCACGATCGGGGAGACAACATTTAAAGATAAACTCGGGTCTGATTTTCTGAAGAT
>JAEWDG010000324.1 GCA_023390215.1 Bacteroidota bacterium
AGGCACGAGTATACCTGAGTTGTTTTAAGATCAGCGATACAAAAGAAGTCCTGAAAAAAATAGAAGAAAGATCCTGGGAAATCAAAAGAGAACTTACCGCCCGCGTAAGACATCAATTGCGCAGTATGCCGATCCTGAAATTTTTTATTGATGATACCCTGGAATATGTTGATAAGATGGAACAACTGTTCAGGGAGATCAAAAAACAGGATGAAGATATCCAACACAATTCCGGAACGGCATGAACCTGCTTTTCGCCTGGCGATATTTTACGGGAAAGAAAAAAGCGAATGCCATTAATATCATCGCCTGGGTAACCACCGGCGTAATAGCCTTCGCTACGTGCTGCCAGGTTCTCGTACTAAGCGTATTCAACGGTTTCGAAGACCTGGTTAAATCACTCTATGCATCATTTTACAGTGATCTGAGAATCGTTCCCAAAGAGGGGAAAACATTTATTTACGCGGCAGAAGATTTTAGTAAACTCAGGGCTCTTGATGGGATCGCTATGGTTTCGGGAAATGTAGAAGACAAAGCCCTGCTGAAAAACCAGGATCAGCAATCGGTTGTGCAGATCAAAGGTGTGGATGAAAATTTCGTGAAGATGAGTGGCGTGCCTGCTGACCTGATCCGCGGAGATTTTGAATTGGGAACGCCAAATGAGCCGAAGATCGTAGTTGGTGCAGGCATACAAAGCGCCGTGTCTATAGCCCTTAACGACCCGCTTTCCGCAGATAATATCGTGGTGATTCTCCCGAGAAGACAGTCTTCAGGCGTGAATCCGCTTGAATCCCTAAGCGAAGGCAATGTTTATCCCTCCGGGGTATTCGCGATACAGCAGGATTTCGATAACAAATATGTATTCAGCAATATTGATTTTGTAAGAAGGCAAATGGGGGTGGATAAAAATACATACTCGGCGATCGAATTAAAACTAAAAGATCCCGGCCTCAGTAATCAGGTAATAAAAAAATTGAGTTCGTTACTTCCATCCTCCCTGATGGTACAAACAAAATACCAGCAAAACAGTAACCTTTACAGCACCATGCGCCTGGAAAAATGGGCGATTTTCGCGGTGCTGACGCTGATCCTCGTTATCGCTGCATTTAATATGATTAGTTCATTGACCATGCTGGTCCTGGAAAAGCAACAGGATATTGCCATCCTTCGTTCGATGGGTGCATCACAAAGCAGAATAAGAAGTATATTTTTAAGCGAAGGTGTGCTGCTCGCTGCGGTGGGTGCGGCAATCGGCATCGGAATCGCCACGATCATTTGCATACTTCAACTGAAATTCAAACTGATCAAATTGCAGGGCGGATCATTTGTGATCGATTATTTTCCGGTGAAATTAATTGCCAGTGATTTTCTTCTGGTGGCAGCAACGATCACCGTAATTGCCATCCTTTCCTCCTGGTCGCCTGCGGCAAAAGCAGCACGTCAGCAAATTGCTTTGCGATAGGCCCCTATGTAAAATTCGGGATAGTCTACCCTATGCTGTTAGTAATCACCCAGGGTTTCGGGTAACTGAGCCAGCGCCTTACGAAGTTGTTCATCATCGGGTGCAATGCCATGCCACTCATGTTTTCCTTCCATGAAATCAACACCTTTACCCATAATGGTCTTCATAATGATGGCAACGGGCTTTCCTTTCCCGGTCTCAGCTTTTGCTTTTCCAAGTGTGGCAACTACCTCATCCATATCATTGCCATCCATGTCCAAAACCGTCCAGCCAAATGCCCTGAACTTGTCCTCCAGGCTGCCGAGGTTCATAACTTTATCCGTCGTGCCATCGATTTGCTGACCATTATGATCAACAGTTGAGATCAGATTATCTACACCTTTTGATCCGGCAAACATAATTCCTTCCCAGTTCTGGCCTTCATCGAGTTCACCATCCCCGTGCAGCGAATAAACCAGTTGGCTGTCATTATTCATTTTTTTAGCCAGTGCGGCACCCACGGCCACGCTCATGCCCTGGCCCAGGGAACCACTGGCTACCCTAACACCGGGAAGATGTTCATGGGTGGTGGGATGCCCCTGGAGCCTGCTGTTCAATTGCCTGAAACTGCTTAACTCTGAAGTTGGAAAATATCCGGCACGCGAAAGGACACTATAAAAAAGCGGCGAAATATGTCCATTGCTCAGGAAAAAAATATCCTCTCCGATTCCATCCATTTTGAAATCCGGATTGTGTTTCATCACCTTGAAATACAGGGCAGTAAGAAAATCTGCACATCCCAGCGAACCACCCGGATGCCCGCTTTGGGCACCGTGAACCATTCGAACAATATCTCTGCGAACCTGGGTAGCTATATCTTTTAATTCAGCCATGGAAAAGAAATCAGGAGTTGTAAATCGTTAACGGCTGCAAACCTACTTCAATTAAATCAGTAATTCAGGTTAATTCAAAAACTTTGGCTCGGGGAACAATACTAAACCTCCACCCCAAATCGTTCAATATCTTAATTTCCCGGGTCGGATAATGAAAATACCCTCAAGGGGGTAGTTTTCGAGAATTAATTGACCAAAATGTTTTCGGCAACGTTAATTTGATACTTTTGTAAGGATTAGCTTATAAACCACTTGCATGGATAACATTCTCCTTAGCGCAGCCCTGGCTTTTTTGGTTACCTTCTTCGCGATTCCGGTAATCATTCAGGTGGCAAAGGATAAGAAGTTATTCGATGAACCGGATGAACGAAAGGTTCATAAAACCGTTATTCCAACTTTAGGCGGGCTTGGAATTTTTGCCGGATTCATAGTAGCGACGCTAATGGGTGTTCCGCAGGGCATTTCCACAGAACTGCAGTACGTAGCTGCCGCCACGATTGTAATTTTCTTTCTTGGTATTAAAGATGACATTCTCATCATTTCTCCCAGTAAAAAATTTATCGGTCAGGTAATCGCCGCAGGCATCCTGATCAAGTTTGCGAATGTTCAGATCACGAGCATGCACGGGCTTTTTGGTATTTATAACATTCCACATTTCGCCAGCATAGCATTATCTTTATTCACCATCATCGTTATCACAAATTCATTCAACCTGATTGACGGAGTTGACGGGCTTGCCGGCAGCCTCGGTTCACTGACTACAATTGTTTTCGGAATTTATTTTTATGCGATCGGTCATACTGACTACGCAGTGATGGCTTTTGCGCTTGCGGGAAGTCTGATCAGCTTTCTAATCTATAACTTTTCTCCCGCCAAGATCTTCATGGGTGATACGGGTTCCTTACTCGTGGGACTTATCAATTCTTTACTTGTCATTAAATTTATCAACCTCGCGGGTTCTGCAGAGGTGAGTTTCCCTGTTCAGTCAGCTCCCGCTATCGGTTTCGCCATTTTGATGATTCCTTTGTTCGATACCCTTCGTGTGTTCGGCCATCGTATTCTGGACCGCCGCTCTCCGTTCAGTCCGGACCGCACACATATTCACCATTTCCTGCTCGATCTGGGTTTTTCTCACAAAAAAATAACCCTCACCTGCGTGGGCGCTAATATTCTTTTTATCGTACTGGCTTACAGCCTCAGGGGAATGGGCACAACTGTGGTAGGATCAATTTTGCTGGCTACAGGCTTTCTTTTTATCGGCGTTATCTATTATCTGCGCCAGAAAACCCGCCCTCTTTCCGTCGACCAAATCGTGGAAAACGAAATGCGCAAATCGCATAAGATCATCACGCTTTCCCCCGAAAGTGTTGAGGTAGAATAAGTTCATCCTGCGTTTACAATTTATCAGCATCTGCCTTAACCGGGCCTTTACGAGTTTTCATTAGCTTTGCAGCCAATCAATAGAATATGTCAGAAGAGTTAGAATTGATCATGGATGATACAACCGCTTCCATGAAGAAAGCAATCAACCATCTTGAATCGGAATTGACCAAGATCCGTGCGGGCAAGGCCAACCCGGCGATGCTGGAAGGCATAATGGTGGAATATTACGGAAACCCGACCCCAATTAACCAGGTTGCAAACGTTTCTGTGCTGGATGCACGCACCATCACAGTTCAGCCCTGGGAAAAAAATATGCTGCAACAGGTGGAAAGGGCGATCATTGCCGCAAACATCGGAATTAACCCTCAAAACGACGGGAACATTATTCGCCTGTTCCTCCCTCCCCTTACCGAAGAAAGGAGAAAAGAACTCGTAAAACGCTGTAACGGTGAGGGTGAAAATGCCAAGGTTTCGGTACGCAGTATCCGCCGCGATGCCATTGAACAGATCAAAAAATTACAAAAAGACGGACTGAGTGAGGATGCCGCGAAAGACGCAGAAGGTTCAGTTCAGGAATTGACCGATAGATTTATTTCTTTAGTAGATAAACATCTGGCAGCTAAAGAAAAAGAGATCATGGTTGTTTAATTCTAATTTCCCATTATGCATTCAGCCCGCGAAAGTTGGTTCCTGCTGCTGTCGATCCCATTCTATACGATCCTGATCGGTATGGAAATTTTGATGAGTAACTGGGGTGAAAAGCGTTTTTATACCCTGAAAGAAACATTCCAGAATGTATATCTCTGCATTGCGAATGCGGGGCTTGACCTGCTGTTGCGGGGATTATTTTATATAAGTGTGCTCGTTTGGTTTTATGATCACAGGTTTTTTGTGATTGAAAATCCATACCTCTACTGGTTTTTGCTTTTTATTTTTGAAGACCTGGTATTTTATGTTGAACACCGGGTGGAACACTACTCACGCGTCTTCTGGGCCGTTCATGTTACCCATCATTCCTCGGACGAATATAACCTCACTACAGGTTTCAGGTCATCTGTCTTTCAACCGGTCTATCGCTTCGTCTATCTCTCACCGTTAGCGCTCATGGGTTTTCATCCGCTGGACATTGTTTTCATGTATTCGCTCACGCAGACCTATGGCATCCTGGTTCATACGCAATATGTCAAAAAAATGCCGGCCTGGTTTGAATCCGTTTTTGTGAGCCCCGCTCATCACCGCGTGCATCATGCAAGCAATATTCCCTACCTCGATAAAAATATGGGCATGTGCCTGATCATCTGGGATAAAATGTTCGGTAGTTTTCAGGAAGAAATAGACTGTGAGCCAGCCCGTTTTGGCCTCGTAAAGCCGATCGGAAATAAATACAATCCGGTTCAGGTCATTTTCCATGAGTGGAAATCGATATGGGCAGACCTTCGCCGGCCCCTGCCGCTGTCTACCCGTTTGAAATACGTGTTCATGCCACCGGGCTGGAGCCACGATGGAAGCTCGAAGACCGCTGAACAAATGAGAAAAGAATATGTGATCCCCACACAACCTGCAAACCCCTAAGAGATTGACCATAACGCCCGTATTATCTGCACAGGATAAGAAAGATTTTTTGCTGGTACCTGTTTCGATCTACCGCAATGATGCCAATTGGATTCGCCCGCTCAATAAGGATATTGAAGAAGTGTTCGATCCTGAAAAAAATAAATCATTTCGTTTCGGTAAGGTTGAACGATGGATCTTAAAAGATGATGATGGAAACCTGACGGGCCGTATCGCTGCATTCATCAACAAAAAATATAAGAATAAAGGAGACGATGTGCCTGTAGGTGGTTTTGGATTTTTTGAATGTGTACAGCACCAGGAATCGGCTGATCTTTTATTGGACAATGCAAGGCACTGGCTTATCAAACAGGGTATGGAGGCCATGGACGGTCCTATAAATTTCGGTGAGAGAGACCGCTGGTGGGGACTGATTACAAAAGGTTTCATTCCGCCGCTTTACTGCATGAACTATAACCCCCCTTATTATAAAGATCTCCTGGAAAATTACGGATTTCGCGCATTTTATAATCAGATCTGTTTTGGAGTGGACCCTAAAAAACCGATCACAGATAAAGTGGCTGAGCGCCATATACAAATGGAAAAAACCGAAGGCATTCGCTCCGGATTTTTATCACGGGATAAGCTTGAAAAATATGCTGCTGATTTTGCAGAAGTCTATAATAAAGCCTGGGCTGGCCATGGCGGACTGAAACAGATGGCAAAAGAGCAGGTGCTGATCATGTTTAAAAAGATGAAGCCAGTGATGGATGAGAAAATCATTTTATTCGCCTATTATAAAGAAACTCCGATCGGAATGTTTATTAATATACCGGACATCAATCCATATTTTAAAAATTTCAATGGAAAATTTGGTCTGATGCAAAAGCTTGAATTTTTGTGGCGTCAGCGTTTCCATAAAACAAAAAAATTTGTGGGAATGGTTTTCGGCGTTGTTCCCGAATGGCAGGGCAAAGGTGTGGATGCGTACCTGATCGGGGAGATGAAAAAAATGATCGATATTCTTCAATATACAGATTATGAAATGCAATGGATCGGAGATTTTAACCAAAAGATGATCAATGTGGCCAAAGGTTTCGGAGATACGTCGGTTAGCAGACAATTGACCGTTTACCGGTATCTTTTCGATCGCACCAAAGCTTTCGTTCCACATCCGCAGATATAATAAGAATTTGCATTTTCACGACCCGTGGGAAAATCCGAAATTGCAGCCATGGAGAACTTCGTCGTTTCCGCCCGTAAATACCGTCCGCAGAATTTTAATACGGTTATCGGGCAATCGCATATTACCACCACCTTAAAAAACGCCATCCGCAACAATCAGCTTGCACATGCATTCTTGTTTTGCGGTCCCCGGGGTGTAGGTAAAACAACCTGCGCGCGAATTCTCGCCAAAACCATCAATTGCGAAAATATCACACCGGAGGGCGAGGCCTGTAATGTTTGCCAGAGCTGTGTTTCCTTCGACAATGGGGCTTCATTGAATATTCATGAACTCGATGCGGCCAGTAATAATTCGGTGGATGATATCCGTAATCTTGTTGACCAGGTTCGCTTCGCGCCGCAGGCAGGAAAATACAAAGTGTATATTGTCGATGAGGTTCATATGCTCAGTGCCTCCGCGTTCAATGCATTTCTGAAAACTCTGGAAGAGCCTCCACCTTACGCGATCTTCATTTTGGCAACTACTGAAAAACATAAGATTCTTCCCACTATTCTGAGCCGCTGCCAGATCTTCGATTTCAAACGCATAACTACGCAGGATACGGTAGCGCATTTGCAGGAGATCTGTGAGAAAGAAGACATCAAAGCAGAAAAAGCTGCCCTGCATGTAATCGCTTTAAAAAGTGAAGGCTGCATGCGCGATGCGTTGAGCATTCTGGACAAGATCGTAAGTTTTACTTCCGGACATCTTACGTATTCAAATACGCTGGAACATCTAAATATTCTGGATGAAGATTATTATTTCAGATTGTTGGAATTGTTACAAAAAGAATCACTTCCCGATGTATTGCTTTTGTACGATGAAATAAACCAAAAAGGTTTTGAGCCGGAAACGGTACTCGAAGGATTTACGGAGTTCATCCGCAATCTGTTCATCAGCAAAGATGAAAAAGCTGCAGCCTTGTTGGATGTAGCAGAAGACTTTCGCAAAAAATACAAAAAAGCTGCTAAAGAAACTTCAACGGGTTGGATGATCGCCTCACTGAACTTACTTACAGAAGGTATCGGACAGATCAGGCAAAGCCGTAACAAGCGGTTGCATGTGGA
>JAEWDG010000053.1 GCA_023390215.1 Bacteroidota bacterium
CATGCGTATATAGCTTTTGTCGCGTTCAGTTAGTTGTTCTTTTTCAAATTCTTCAAGTGCCATATCCCGTTTTGAGAATTGCAATTTACAAGTTTAAGCTCATTCAGGGTCAACATGGAACAGCACCGGCACCTGAAAATAACAGGCTACGTTTTTACCATTTGTTTTGCCGGGTATCCAATCAGGCATTTTATTAATGACCCTCTTAACCTCGCGGTCGAACACCGTTTCGTTGCCATTTGTGGTTACCGAGAGCAATTTTCCGTCAGCGTTGATAACAAATTGAGCTACGATATGAACATCCTTTCCTGGTTCAAGGACTTCGGGAATACGAAGGTTTCGTTGCAGATAACGGATCAGCGCTTTATTTCCTCCAGGGAAACTGGGCATCACTTCCGGATTCATGACAGGACCTTCTGTAGTATCGATTTTTTCGATGGTCTTTGAAATACTCAAGGGTTGCGGCCTTCCAACGTCATTACCGCCTGACGACGCAGCGGGATCTTTCGATGGTTGCAGTTGGGGACCCGTTATTGCTGGTGGATCAGTTTTGATCCTGGGCGCATCCTCCGTAAAATCAAGGTACTTACTGTTTATATCATTACTAACTGCCTTTGAAGCAGGAACGACTGATTTTGGAGCTGATGGTTTTGGTAAATCCGGTTTGGGTGCCTCATTCATTATTCGAGCTAAAGTGGGGTCAGTGTTTACAACATACCAGGACGGAGATAATGGTGCTGTTTCTCTTACAAAATTGATCAATCCGAACAAGAGAGTGAATATCGTAACAATAAGAATTACAGCGATCAATAATCTGCGATGATAATATTTACGGAGCGGATATGCGCCATAAGATTTATTTCTGCCTTCGAATAGAATATCAAGTACTCCGGCAGATAATATTTGTTCTGCGTTCATGGTGAATAGGTTTGGGATGAATAATTAAGGCGCGCCTCTTTTAGATGCGGGGCTGTATACATTCCATAAACGGGTGCTTATCTTTGCGCGATGAAAATTTTGATGGTTTGTCTTGGAAACATCTGCAGAAGCCCGCTGGCCGAAGGGGTGCTAAGATCTAAGACCGAAAAACTCGGATTGAACTGGAAAATCGACAGCGCGGGAACCAACGGTTTTCATGTTGGAGAAGCGCCTCATCATCTAAGTCAGAAAGTTGCCAAATTACATGGTATTGATATCAGTTGCCAGGTAGCCCGCCGGTTTGTAAAAAATGATATTGGGAATTATGATATTATTTATGCAATGGCGGCCGATGTGATCGATGATATAAAAAAGATCGCGGGAGAAGCATATGATCCCAAAAAAATAAAATTATACATGGAAGAGTTATACCCTGGTCAACATTTGGATGTTCCTGATCCCTGGTATGGCACTGAGCCAGGTTATCACGAAGTGTTTGATATGATCAACGAAACTTCTGATGCTATTATCAGAAGGTATTCTTCCTCTTTAATAGCCCAGGATTAATATGACGAAACCCAGCATTCCACAGGGTATGAGAGATTTCCCTGCAGCTATGGTCAGGAAACGGGAATACATTTTTGATCATATCCGCACTGTATTTTCTCTGTATGGCTTTCATCCGCTGGAAACACCGGCGATGGAAAATCTTGAAACGCTCATGGGAAAATATGGCGAAGAAGGCGACAAGCTTATCTTCAAAGTTTTAAATAACGGGCTTTCTGATCCAAAGAATATTGAAAAAGCCAAAGAAGGATTTGAGAAAGTTTTGGCAGGGAAAAACTCAACCGTCGTTACGGAACGTGCATTAAAATATGATCTTACCATCCCGTTTGCGAGGTACATTGCCATGAACCATGCACAACTAACGTTTCCGTTTAAACGCTACCAGATCCAGCAGGTATGGCGCGCCGACAGACCTCAGAAAGGACGTTATCGCGAATTCACGCAATGTGATGCGGATGTGGTGGGGAGCAGGTCTCTGAACAATGAAGTTGCACTGGCAGGCATTTACCATGATGTATTCTTAAGACTGGGGCTAACGGATTACAGGATCTCCATAAATAACCGGAAAATACTGGCGGCGCTCGCAGATCTGTGCGGTGGGCAGGAGAAGCTCACGGACATTACCATCGCCATCGATAAACTTGATAAGACCGGTATTGAAAAAGTAAATATTGAATTAGCGGAACGCGGATTAAGCGGGGAACAAATCACCAGCATCAATTCCTATCTGGCAATAAGTGGTTCAAATGAAGAATGTATCAGGAAAGCTGAAGATCTTCTTGGGTCAAACGAACTGGCGCGCCAGGGTTTGTCAGAGATCAGGTATGTGCTGGAGCGTAGCAAAGGCTATAACATCTATTTTGACCTGACGTTAGCGCGTGGGCTGAATTATTATACAGGAATTATATTCGAGGCCAAAGCGCCGAAGCAGGTAAAAATCGGAAGTATTGGTGGGGGCGGACGTTATGATGACCTTACGGGTCTGTTCGCAGTTCCCAATATTCCGGGCGTTGGAATCAGTTTCGGGGTAGATCGTATATATGATGTGATGGAAGAATTGAATTTATTTCCCGAAGGCTTGTCTATGGGCACGCCTGTGATGTTCCTTAATCTGGGTAATGAGGAGGCTGACCGAAGCCTTGAGCTCATGGAAAAATTACGAAGCCGCGGAATCGGTTGCGATCTCTATCATGAAAATGCAAAATTTGACAAACAGTTCAAATATGCTGATAAATCAGTCGTGAGTTGGTGCGTTATCATAGGAACAAAAGAACTGGACGAAAATTCCGCCTCGGTTAAAGAGCTATCTACCGGCCATCAGGAAACAGTTAATCAGGCTGAACTAATTTCTTATCTTGAACAACGAATAAAAAAATAAAATGAACAACAGAACAACCCTATTGGTGTTTGCATCCCTATGTATGCTGTTTGGATTTTCCGCCTGTTCGAAAAAAACAAACAAGGAAGGAAGATATGTGCCGTCAAACGCAAGTTTTGTATTACATATCAATGGCGCTTCCCTCAGCGAAAAACTGCCCTGGTCTGAAGTGAAAAACAATGAAGGCTGGAAAAAACTGTATGCCGACAGTACGGTTCCTGCTGAAGTTAAAAAAATAATGGATGATCCTGCGAACAGTGGTATTGATACAAAGAAGGACCTGATGATATTTATGGTAAAGGATTCGCTGGGCGAGTATGCAGGCATCGAAGGCTCATTGCTGAACGAAAAAACTTTTTCTGATTTTATAAATGATGCCAGCAAAAACCAACTGGTAATTACTGATAAAAACGGGATTAAGACAGGAGAAACAACAAAGATGGCTTTAACCTGGAACAACGATCGTTTCGTTATCATCGCAGCTAACGGTTATAAATTCGGTGATCTGAACCCTGCAGGGAGGAACTACAGTTCGGAAAAAAATGATTACGCAAAGGTCTCAAAAGCAGTTTTCAATCTCGAAGAATCAAAAAGCCTCGGAGATGATGAGAAATTCAGTAAACTGATGTCAGACAAAGGGGATATCCATTTCTGGGTTAATAGTGAGGAGATCTATAAATCAGATGCCAATGCGGGCTTACAAATGGGACCGCTCAGCATGCTCAATTTTACCAAGATTATTAAAGACGCGCGCACTACCGGAACCGTAAAATTTGAGAATGGAAAGATCGTTGCAGATCTGAAATCCTTTTCGAATAAGGACATGCAAAAATTAATCGAGAAATACTGGAGTTCGAAAGGCGACGCCAATATGATTAAAAATATTCCGTCTGAAAACCTGGGTCTTTTAGTCGCCGTATCTTTTAACCCCGAATTCATCAAGGAATATATGAAACTCCTGGGCGCCGAAGGATTAGCAAACATGGGAAGCAGCATGCTTGGTTTTACGCTGGACGATTTCATTAAAGCCACTAAAGGGGATTTTGCAGTTGCCATAAATAACTTAAAAATGGATTCTACGGGCAAGCCTGAAATAAATGTAATCGGAGCAATGTCAATAAATGACAAAACTTCATTTGAAAAACTTCTGGGCGCTGTTAATAAAACTGCTTTACAAATGAGCAAATATGATTCTGCAGCTAAGCCGCCGTTTTATTATAATAAAAGTGAAAAATATTTTGCTATAGGTTCAAATCAGGGTTCAGTAGATGCTTTCCTTTCCGGAAACAAATCGAATACCTCGGCAATAAAAGATAAGTATATTGAAAATGGCTCTTTGTTCTATGTGAACATTCAATACCTGATGAACGGTTTTGCCGCAAAAGCGAAAGACAGTGCAGACCAGGCGATGCTTGCAGCATCACAACAGATCTGGGATAATATGATCGCATATGGCCAGGGTGTACACTCCGGCGTAGGAGAAGCACATATCGAGATCAATATGATAGATAAAAACACCAACAGCCTCAAGCAGCTTAATACCTATTTCAATAAAGTTGCGCTGATTGAAGCAACCCGGAAAAAAGAAGCTTATTCTTTACAAGATTATCCGACGGACACGCTTTCCGTGAAGATGGAGAAATAATATTAGAGGCCCCCGATCCTGGGGGCCAATTCTTATGCTGATAGAATTAAAAAATATCTCACCCCGTTACCTTGAACAGGAAAAAATAGAGGGCTCGGAGGTCTGGGAACAAGGACTGGTGTTTACAAAACCAGACATCGTAGAGATCGTGGCCTCCAGTGGTAGAGGGAAATCTTCGCTTATAAATTTTATCTATGGAACAAAGTCGGATTTCAAGGGTTCGATAATGATAGATAATATAGCGGTTGAAAAACAATCTGCGGAATTTCTTACCTCATTAAGAACGAAAAAACTTTCCGTTGTTTTTCAGGACCTGAGATTATTTGAAACGAGGACCTGTTTGGAAAACATACTTGTTAAAAGAGCCCTGGCGCCATTTGCTCAGGAAGATACGATTATGCATATGGCGGATAGTCTTGGTGTGCGCAATAAATTGGGATCAACAGCCGGCAACTGCAGTTACGGGGAAAGGCAAAGAATAGCTATCATACGCGCACTTCAGCAACCATTTGATTTTATCCTTCTTGATGAACCTTTTAGTCATCTGGACGATCGCAATCGTGATCTCGCATTGAAACTCATACTTGAAGAAGCGTCAAAAAGAAAGGCAGGGATCATTCTGGCTGATCTTGAGACTAATAAAAACTTTCCTGCCACCAAAAGGATCAGGCTCTGATGGCTACATTCAAAGATATTGCTCATTTTATTGACACTAAATCGAACAAGGGCAGCCGTTTGTTTGGTTATCTCGGGCTAACGATCGGTTCCCTGCTACTGTTCAGTTGTTTACAATTCTATCTGGACATCGACCAATTACTGAAGGAAAAAAATCCCCGTAAAGATGGTTACGATTATATATCAGTAACGAAAGAGATCACGAACGAAAATATGGGAAAGGATAACCGCTTCAGTGCTCAGGACCTGGCAGCGATCAAATCAGCACCCGGCGTAAACGATGCCGCAGCTCTGATCAGTAATCAGTTTCGTACAAAAGTGAGTGCCGGTAATGTGATACCTTTTTCGACGGATATATTTATAGAAGCGATAAACAACGATTTTCTTGATACGCTTCCTGCGGAGTTCAGATGGGAACCGGGCCAACCTGATGTTCCCCTGATCCTGTCGGCGGATTTCCTTGAGATGTATAACATTTTTGCACCTGCGCAGGATCTGCCACAGATCTCGGGAGAAAGCGCAGGAAGTTTAATGGTTCAGTTGGAATGTTTCGGACCTCTAGGGTTACAGGGTTTCAGGGCACATATCGTTGGGCTTTCAGACCGTATAAATTCAGTGCTTGTACCGGAAAATTTCCTGACCTGGGCAAACCGAAAGTTTGGAAACGCGGAGAATGCACCTTTCTCCAGAATCTATATAAAAACAACGGATGCAAACTCACCGGAACTTCTGAAATATATCGATGATCATCATCTTCATGTAAATAAGGACAGAACAAAATTCGGAAGGATAAAACAGATACTGCAGGGAATCATCGCCGGGTTGGGAGGATTTGCAATACTGGTGATCACACTGGCTATACTTTTGTTCAGCTTTTATCTTCAGTTACTGATCTCGCGAAGCAAAGAAAACTTACAATTACTGATCACACTGGGATATTCACCACGATGGCTTGGGAAACAGGTAAGCCGGCGCTGGATACCTGGATATGCTCTTATCGTATTTCTCGCCCTGGCCGGAACGTTTTTACTGCACATCATATTCAGAAATTCACTGGCAGACGGAAAAGAAAAAATAAATCTCTTTATCAGCGTTTATACGATCGCGTTAGGGGTACTGGTGTTCTTCATTTGTGTAATTATGAATAACTGGTTGCTTCGCAAAGAGCTGCGCAATCTATAGCGCTTCATACAGCATTGCGATTCCCTGACCAACACCTATACACATGGTTGCGAGTCCATATTGAACACCTCTCCTTCTCATTTCGTGCAAAAGTGTTGTGGATATCCTGGCACCGCTGCAACCTAACGGATGTCCCAGTGCTATGGAGCCTCCGTTCACATTCACTTTCTCAAGGTCCAGACCCAAATCGTGCACGCAGGCTATGCTTTGAGATGCGAATGCTTCATTCAATTCAATAAGACCGAGATCGGCAACGGAAAGGCCCGCACGTTTTAATACTTTCTGTGAGGCAGGAACAGGTCCTATGCCCATCACAGAAGGATCAACTCCTGCCACTGCCATTGACTTTATCCTGGCCATTGGCTTTAAACCAAATTTACTAACAGACGCTGCAGAAGCAAGTAACAGCGCTGCAGCACCATCGTTTATTCCGCTGCTGTTGCCCGCGGTAACGGTTCCATCCTTAACAAATGCCGGTTTAAGTTGTGCGAGCTTTTCCATACTGCTGAGTCTGGGATGTTCATCTTTATCAAACTCAAACTTTTCTTTTCCCATCATAACGGTAACGGGTATCAGCTCATCCTGCCACTTACCGGCATCATGAGCTGCCTTGTATTTTAACTGACTTTCATGAGCGAATTCATCCTGCGCGTGCCGGCTGATCTTCCATTGCTTCGCCACGTTTTCCGCGGTTTCGCCCATCGTATATGGATGATGCATCGCGGAAAGTGCGGGATTTATAAACCGCCAGCCCATGGTAGTATCAAAAATCTCTGCCTGCCGCTGAAATGGAGACGTCGCTTTCGGCATCACAAAAGGCGCACGCGACATACTCTCAACGCCTCCGGCGATCATTAACTCTCCATCTCCAAGCATAAGTGACCTTGCGCCATCCATGATTGCCTGCAAACCGCTTCCACATAAACGATTAACCGTGTTTCCAGGAACCGAAACAGGTAACCCCGCTAGCAGTCCTGCCATGCGTGCCACGTTTCGGTTATCTTCTCCACTTTGATTGGCCGCCCCCGCAATCACATCTTCGATAGCAGCGGGATCTATATTTGGGTTGCGATCAAGTATCGCGCGGATTACAAGCGCTAATAGATCGTCGGGACGGGTATTTGATAAAGCACCGCCATATTTACCAATTGGTGTTCGGATCGCATCAATTACAAAAACTTCTTGCATAAAATTCCTCGTTAAATCTCGGGTGAAAACCTGTTTCACCGGGCTGCCAAAGGTAGTATGATTATCTTTGCAGGATGTCAGACCGAAGAAATATCCGTGAATTGGATCTTGTAGAATTGAAGGCCTATTTTGAGGCGATAGGAGATAAGAAATTCCGGGCCATACAGGCTTATGAATGGTTATGGAAGAAGAATGTCAGGAGTTTTGATGAAATGAGTAATCTTTCGCTGGAGCTCCGAAAAAAACTGGTGGAAGATTTCCGTTTTGATGCTGTTGCTGTAGACTTGATACAACAAAGCAATGATGGGACGCTGAAATCCCGGTTCAGAACATATGATGGTCATCTGATGGAAGGCGTTATCATTCCTACAGAAAAAAGAAATACAGCGTGTGTTTCATCACAGATTGGCTGCAGCCTCAGTTGCAAATTTTGCGCCACAGGATTAATGGATAGAAAGCGTAATCTCCACTTCGATGAGATATACGATCAGGTGGCTATCCTCAACGAACAAAGCCTCACACAATATGGAACAGGGTTGACC
>JAEWDG010000128.1 GCA_023390215.1 Bacteroidota bacterium
CAGAGAGATCTTCGACTACCTTGGAAATTTTACAGAATGGCGTTCTTACGAACACCGTGTATTGGCCAGTGTAGACGGTATGATGGTTCCTATTCCCATCAACCTGAATACCATAAACAGTTTATATGGATTACAACTCAATTCTGAAGAGGTTGATGTTTTTTTCGAGAAAAGAGCCGAAAAGAAAAAATCAATCCGTACATCTGAAGATGTTGTTGTGAATAAGATCGGGAGAGAACTCTATGAAAAGTTCTTTAGGGGTTATACCCGCAAACAATGGAATCTTGATCCTTCAGAACTGGACGCTTCTGTAACCGCCCGTATTCCTACACGGAATAATAAAGATAACCGGTACTTTACTGACACTTACCAGGCGATGCCGCTTCACGGCTATACGCGCATGTTTGAAAAAATGCTGGATCACCCTAACATTCGTGTCATGCTGAATACCGATTATAAAGATATTGTGCGGGAAATTCAGTACGATAAAATGATCTATACAGGACCTGTGGATTATTTCTTCGATTATAAATATGGGAAACTTCCTTACCGTTCACTGGATTTTAAATTCGAAACCATTGAAGCTGAAAATTACCAGCCCACCGGAACGGTCAACTACCCTAACGATCAGGCCTACACGCGGATAACAGAAATCAAATACCTTACCGGCCAAAAACATCCTAAAACTTCTATTGTATATGAATTTCCAAAAGAACACGGAGATCCATATTACCCTATTCCCCGGCAGGAAAATGCGGTGCTGTATAAAAAATATGAAGAGCTCGCCCAAAGTATTCCAAACGTATATTTTACAGGCAGGCTGGCTACCTATAAATATTATAACATGGACCAGGTTGTAGCACAATCTCTAACCTTGTTCAAGAAAATCGTAGCAGCTGAAAAAGAATATAAAAATGGAAAAGATGTACTGCGACTCCAGACAGCTTAAGCCTGAAGTGTGGGGAGGAATAGAATGTACAATCAACCGGGTCAAAGACAATTTTCGTGATCAGCTTGAAGACTCAGGGCATTATCTGCGTGATAATGACCTGGAGGAAATTGCAGCCCTGGGTATAAGAACGCTTAGGTATCCTGTTCTTTGGGAAAAGCAATGCAGGCATGATACCGATGTACCAGACTGGAGTTGGATATCGCCCCAGCTAGAAAAGTTAAAAGCGTTGCATATCAAGCCTATTGCAGGATTGGTTCACCATGGTAGTGGTCCTCTGGGCACAAGTTTAATGGATCCTCTTTTTGGCGAAAAGCTTGCAGCGTATGCAGCCCGGGTTTCAGAAAAGTTCCCCTGGCTTGAATACTATACGCCGGTGAATGAACCTCTTACCACTGCCAGATTCAGCGGGCTATATGGGTTATGGTATCCGCATGAAAAAGATGACGCTTCATTTTGCCGTATGCTTTATAATGAAACCAGGGCGACGGTTCTCTGTATGCAAGAGATCAGAAAAATTAATCCCAACGCCAAACTTGTTCAAACAGAAGATCTTACCAAAATCCAGAGCACTCGGAAAATGGCTTACCAGGCGAGATTTGAAAACCATCGCCGCTGGCTCAGTTTTGATCTGCTATGTGGCAAGGTGAATCCTTCACATGCGTTATGGAACTACCTTACTACACACGGTATTAAAAATGCCGAGCTTGAATTTCTTCTTTTGAATCCCTGCCCTCCCGACATCATTGGGTGCAATTATTATCTTACCTCTGAGAGATTTCTTGACCATAATTTTAATAATTATCCGGAATGCAAACATGCCTTTAACGGGAAACACCAATACGCGGATGTTGAATCCGTCAGGGTTAATAAACTCCTGGGGCCCGAATATCTGATTACAGAAGTTTGGAAAAGATATAAACTTCCCATTGCAATCACCGAGGTACATCTGCATTGCACCCGGGAGGAGCAAATGCGATGGCTTATGGATGTTTGGAATACCGCCTGCAGGCTGAAACAAAATAAAATCGATCTCCGAGCTATCACCCCGTGGGCAATGCTGGGCAGTTTCGATTGGAATAGTCTGCTAACGTTGAACCGTAAGTGCTATGAACCGGGAATTTTTGATGTTAAAAATAAAAGGCTTCGAAAAACAGCGCTGGCTGACCTCATAAAAAATCTTGCCACCAGAGCCGAATTCAGTCATCCTGTGCTTGAAGAAGAAGGTTGGTGGAAGAACCAGGGCACTGCACCACTTATTCTTCAAAACCGCAAACCCGTGTTACTCATAACAGGAAAAACAGGAACTCTGGGAAATGCTTTTGAGAAAATTTGCCAGATACGAAATCTACCTACCGCAGCATTAACCAGATCAGAACTTAATATATGCGATGAGCGATCTATTGAACATGCGATAAACACGCATCATCCATGGGGCATCATTAATACGGCGGGATATGTTAAGGTTGATCAGGCTGAACAATATAGAGATGAATGTCTGTCGATAAACACCGGCGGGGCCGCCAATCTTGCAGATGCCTGCGAAAAGCATGGGATCCGCTTTATGACTTTCTCCAGTGATATGGTGTTCGATGGGAAAAAGACAGAGCCATATATCGAAACCGACCAGGTAAATCCTTTAAATGTGTATGGTAAAAGTAAAGCCGAAGCCGAATCAAAAGTTTCATGGCTGAATCCCTCTGCGCTAATCATTCGCAGCAGTTCATTCTTTGGACCATGGGACAGGTATAACTTTGTGTACGAAATTCTGGAAGCGATCCGGAGAGACGGAAAAGCCTCTGCATTATCTGATGTATTTATTTCACCCACCTATGTGCCCGATCTTGTAAACTGTTCTCTCGACATTTTTATCGATGAAGAAAAGGGAATCTGGCATATCAGTAACGATGGTGTATTGAGTTGGGCTGACCTTGCAAGACAGGCAGTGGAGCGGGCAGGTATTAAAGATGATCCAATAAACGGTATATCAGTACATAGTTTGAATCTCCCGGCTCCCCGGCCGCGGTTTTGTGGCCTGGGTTCTTCCAATTCAATGCGTCTGCCGGGAATAGAAGATGCCCTGTCAAGGTATTTCCTGGACAAGGCTGTTTAATTTTACAAATTTCAGGCTGCTATCGATCGCGTTTACGCGTTGCCGTTTCTTTCATTAAATTATTCATGTGGCGCCAATGTATTATCCCTGGAGTTATCTCCAGAAACGGAATAGAAAAAGCCCTGTCAAGGTATTTCCCGGACAGGGCTGTTTTAAGATTTTATGAATATCAGGCCGCTACCGACTCACGTTTGCGCGTTGCCGTTTCTTTTATTAGATCATTCATACGGCTCCATGTATTATCCCAGGAGTTATCTGCCAGAAATTCATCAACCTGGTATAACCATTCCTCATATCCGCTTTTATCCAGCAGGTCTTCCGCAGCTTTTACAAAAGCATCTGGAGTATCTGCTATCCTTGCGAGCCCGTTTTCTCCATAAGGTCTTACCACATCTCTGATAGAAGTTGATATAACAGGTTTTCCACCAGCGAGGTATTCGGGGGTTTTGGTAGGGCTGATGTATTTTGTGGCATCATTGAGTGCGAAAGGCATTATGGCAATATCCCATCCTGCCAGATAAGTGGGTAGTTCGTTATATGATTTACCGCCCAGGTAATGAATGTTCATTGCGCGGGGGAGCGTAGCCGGATCTATCTTAACTACAGGGCCTATAATTACAAACTGCCATTCGGGACGCAAAGCGGCAACTTCCCGAAGCAAATCAATATCGAACCTTTCATCCACCACGCCATAAAAACCAAGGCGGGGGTGCGAAATACGCAGTTGATCAGCAGGTTCCGCAGTTTCGTAACGCGCTTTCCGGAAATGATGCTTATCAATACTACTCGGAAAAGGATGGATATTTTGATGACGCTGCTTTTTCGCTTCGTAAAGATGATGACCACCCGTAAACACAATATCAGCCTTCCCAAATAGTTCGGCCTCAGCAAGTGTAAGTTCGGGCGGGGCAAATTTAAAAGCAGAGAGTTCATCCATACAATCGTAAATTCTCAAAATAGGTTCGAGATGGTTGCTGAATGAAAACGCTAACGGTGAATAATACCAGCAGTGGTATTGACCGATACCATAATCTGAAATAAGTCCATCCAGTTGTTGCATCAACCAGAATCTTTTCTCCTTTTCAGGGAACTCTGCCGGGAGTTTAGGCGTTACTACCCACACAGAAACATTTTCGACACGATTTACCTCAAACCTTGGTTCACCCTCCCCGATTAAGGGTTCTTCTATAAAAAATACACGGGAATGATTTGCAAAACGGCTTAACAGGTGCTGCGGCCGCTGATACACAAAATTCCAGCGTAAATGTGAAAAGCAAAGAATATCTTCCGTCATGTTCGTGATAGATGTTGTCATATGGGCTCAGCTGTTTTTGATTGTTATTAAAGTTTGATTAAAACCTTTATCCGTTATTTTCATTTGATTTCAAATATTTTTCCACCGCTGTAACGGACACACCAACAGTTTTCACGATTGCTTTGAGCCGCTCTGCACTTACACCAAATTTTTTAGTCCAATACCGGAGTTCATAATCTTCATTAACGTTGATCCTTGAACTGTCCTGGGGCTTCTTTTCTGTTTTGCTATCCATTGGTTTATGTTTTTTGATTACTAACGTTTATATGTATTCTCCACATTTATATCAGGATTTCTTACGTGGCCTGCCCGCTGATTTTTTTCTGCCTGATTGTCCGGAACTCTTTTTTTTCGGACCTGGCTTAGATGCCGCAGATTTCTTTGTCGCTGATTTTCGTGAAGCAGTTTTTTTAGATGCAGATTTACGGGGTGCTGATTTTTTTGCAGCAGATTTACGGGGTGTTGATTTTTTTGTTGTGGACTTTTTTGGACCGGGCTTAGAAGAACTGCTTCTGGAAGTTGATTTTTTAGGAGCTGATTTTTTTGTTGATGATTTTGAAGACGCAGATTTTTTCTTTGGCGCTTTAGCTCCTTCGGCCCTTGCTTCGGAAAGTCCGATTGCTATTGCCTGCTTTTTGCTGGTAACTTTTTTACCCGACCGGCCGCTTTTCAAGGTTCCATGTTTGCGTTCATGCATAGCTCTTTCTACTTTGTCCTGAGCTTTTTTTGAATACTTTGCCATAATAGAATGTATTTGGTTAGTAATAAACCTATTAAAGCAAATCCTGTACTACTCTGATTTTTGATGGAAAATAACGTTATCGTACTTTGAAATGTACCCATTCGTCAACATTCGGGATGGATATATTGCAGAACAAATTATCAGGTTTAACCAGTGCATTATTATTCCCGGATGCAAATGACTGA
The DNA here is from genome assembly GCA_023390215.1 of Bacteroidota bacterium. Classification (GTDB taxonomy): domain Bacteria; phylum Bacteroidota; class Bacteroidia; order Chitinophagales; family Chitinophagaceae; genus Ferruginibacter. The sequence goes on from JAEWDG010000128.1 coordinate 5,305, forward strand.
AAATAATAT
>JAEWDG010000131.1 GCA_023390215.1 Bacteroidota bacterium
TTCTTTGCAGCTTTTTTAGGAGCAGCTTTTTTCTTCATTGCCATGTTTTAAAATTTAATTGGTTAGTAAATAATACCTTAAAAATAATCAGTATTTCCAAACTACCAAAAAAATATTAAAACAATTATGCAGTTGCTTCTACCTCAGAAACAGAGACAAACGTTTTGTTTCCTTTCGATTTTCTGAATTCAACAACACCATCCGTCATTGCGAAGATGGTAAAGTCTTTACCGATCCCAACATTTTTACCGGGATGATAAACTGTTCCGCGCTGACGAAGAATGATGTTACCGGCTACAGCAGCTTGTCCTCCGAAAATCTTTACACCTAATCTTTTGCTTTGTGAATCGCGACCGTTTTTTACCGAGCCTTCACCTTTTTTGTGAGCCATTATCTAAATGATTTGAATTGTTCTTTGAAAAATTTTTCTAAAAACTTAAGCGATCGAAGTCACTTTAATATGCGTGTACTGAGTACGGTGACCATGTTTCTTACGGAAACCTTTTCTTCTTTTCATTTTGAACGCGATCACTTTGTCACCTTTCACCAGGTCACTAACAATTTCCGCTTTCACGATGGCTTTCACACCGGAACCGCTGGCAACATTGTTACCATCGTGCGTCATCAACACATCTGAAAACTCAACCGAATCACCGGCTTTGCCTGATATATGCGGAACATAGAGGCTGTCTCCAGCTTTTACTTTAAATTGCTGACCCGCGATTTTAACTACTGCTAACATAACATACCTAAATTTAGGACGGCAAAGGTAGGGGTTTTTGCCATTTTTTAAAGCTTTTTCCTGAATCTTTTTACCCCATAAATAGAACTGGGATACAGTAATTTCTCCGTCAACGCCTAACTTACTGATATTCTTTAATTTCGCCCGCCATGGCCAGGCATGTAAAGATCATACAATATATATATAGTATATACGCATTTGCCATTTTCCTGATCCTGATGTTCTTGCTTTTCCCTTTTGTGCTGATCGCCTCTTTGTTCGGGCGGATCAAAGGAGGGAATATGGTATATCATATTTGCCGCTTCTGGGCCGATGCTGCATTACTATTATGGGGAATTCGTCCTGTCATGATCTTTGAAGAACCCCTCGATCCGAACCGCCCCTCTGTTTTTGTGTTTAATCATATATCCTATATGGATATTCCCGCTATCCTCGTTAGTCTGCGTTATCAGCATTTCAGGGTTTTGGGAAAAGCAGAAATGGCACGCATTCCGATTTTTGGTTTTTTTTACCGCGTAGCGGCTGTGATGGTCGACCGCTCCGATCCGGACAAAAGGGCAAAATCCGTGGAAACACTTATATCAGTTCTACATAAAAACATTTCGGTGGTCATTGCACCTGAGGGCACTTTTAATATGAGCAACAAACCTTTTAAATCTTTTTTCAATGGTGCATTTCGTATTGCAATTGAAACCAACACACCGATCCGCCCCATGTTGTTTCTCGATACCTATGCGAGATTAAACTATACCTCAGTTTTTTCGCTAACGCCGGGAAAATGCAGAACCGTATTTCTTCCGGAAATTTCAGTTGACGGATATTCTGCCGATGACATAGAAAAATTGAAAGCGGAAGTTTATGGAAAGATGGAAAAAGCATTGATCAAGTATAATGCTGAATGGATCACTGCCCATGAATGAGAAAACTGACCATATTAATACCTGGGTTGAAGTGATTCTTCCATTGGCGCTGCCCACTGTGTATACCTACGCTGTTCCCGGTCACCTGATCGATCAGTGCCAGCCAGGTAAAAGAGTAGAAGTTGTGCTGGGAGCAAATAAGAAATATGCCGGCATAATAAAAACGCTGATCAGTCAGCAGCCTTCCTATAAAACTAAAGAGATCCTTGCAGTACTTGATGATCAGCCTTTGCTTAGCCAAACGCAGTTGCGCCTCTGGCGCTGGCTGAGTACCTATTATATGTGTACGGAAGGAGAGGTAATGATCGCCGCCCTTCCCGCGCATTTTAAACTGAGCAGCGAAACCGTGCTGATCCATAACGAAGAAGCAAGCGACGATTTTAGTTTATTGAATGATGAGGAATTCATTGTAGCGGAAGCCCTGCTGGTGAAACATCAGCTTACGATCACTGAAGTGCAGGAACTGCTGGAAAATAAAAGGATCTATCCGGTTGTGAAATCTCTTTTGGAAAAGAAGATTTGTTTTGCCTGGGAGAAAATATCGGAAAAATATCAACCCAAAAAAGAGAAATTCATTCGCTTGAATCATGCCTATCGCGACGAGGCTGCATTGGAAGATTTACTGAATAACTGGAAAGGCGCGCCGCGGCAGATGGATTTGCTCCTGGCCTATCTGCATTTGGAGAAAACGGAAGGGGATGTTACGCAAACAGAATTACTTAAAAAAGCCGGCACGACAACAACTGTTTTAAAAGGGTTAGCCGACAAACATATTCTTGAAGTTGAATCCCGCCAGGTAGGAAGATTACAACATGGAACCCCGATTGTGCAGGTCGATTTTGAACTGAGCCAGGCACAGGAAACCGCCCTCTCACAAATTAAAGCCTCATTTAACCAACATTCGGTTTGTTTGTTACATGCAGTTACAGGAAGCGGTAAGACACATATTTATATTAAGCTTATCGAACAATATCTTTCAGAAGGTAAACAGGTATTGTATTTACTTCCGGAAATTGCGTTAACCACTCAAATTGTACGCCGACTCGAAAAACATTTCGGCGGTTATCTGTCCATTTACCATTCCAAGTTCAACGACCAGGAAAAAGTGGAGATATGGAACCGCGTGCGTTCCGGCGAAGCAAGGCTGGTGCTTGGTGCGCGTAGCGCGTTATTTCTCCCGTTTGAGAATCTTGGTTTTGTTGTTGTGGATGAAGAACATGATGCTTCCTATAAGCAACAGGATCCTGCACCCCGGTACAATGCACGTGATGCGGCTATATTTTACGCGGGGATGTTCGAAGCAAAAATCCTGCTGGGCAGTGCAACTCCGTCCATTGAATCAGTGTACAATGCCAAACTTGATAAATATGGTTTGGTGGAATTGAATGAGAGATTCGGAAATCTTCAATTGCCCGCTATTGAGATCATTAATACGCGCCAGGTTGCTCAGAAAGGAAAGGTGATGATTTCACCTCAGCTACATGAAGCGATTCAACAAACGGTACAAGCGGATAAGCAGGTTATCTTATTTCAAAACCGGAGGGGATATAATCCTTACCTGATCTGCGGATCCTGCGGACATATTCCGCAATGTATCCATTGTGATGTTTCCCTAACCCTGCATAAATATTCAAATAAGCTCCATTGCCATAATTGCGGAAGTACTTATTCAAAGATGAATGAATGTATTGCCTGCGGAAGCAACAACTGGCTGGAAAAAAATTTTGGAACTGAAAAAATTGAAGAACTTATAGAAGAAGCTTTTCCCGATTGCAGGGTGGCCCGTATGGATATTGACAGTGTAAAAGGAAAGCACGCCCATGACCTGCTGATCAGGCAGTTTGAACAGCACAGAATGGATATACTGGTAGGCACGCAGATGGTAGTAAAAGGTCTCGATTTTGATAAAGTTCAACTGGTTGGAATTCTGGATGCGGACGGGCTGTTGAGTTTTGCTGATTTCCGGGTGAATGAAAGAGCATTTCAGTTGATGGAACAGGTAAGCGGAAGAGCAGGTAGAAAAATCCTGCAGGGGAAAGTGATTATTCAGGCTTTGAATGTGCAGCATCCGGTATTGCGTATGGTTGAAGCACATGACTACTATGCCCTGTATAATTTTGAACTGCCTAATCGTCTTCAGTTCGGTTATCCTCCCTTCACCAGGTTGATCAGGTTAACCCTCAGGCATAAAATAAAGAATGTATTGGATGAAGCCGCTCTTCGTTTGGCCCGAAGTCTTTCATCGGACTTGAAAAATTATATCGTAGGTCCTGCTGTTCCGCCTGTAGGGAGGATCAGGGGTTTATATCTTTCCGAAATTCTTATCAAACTTCCCCGCGAAATCGGCCACAATCAAAGTTTTAAAAAAGCAATCAGAAACCATATAAATTTACTGCTCGCTGAAAAAGCGTACCGGTCGGTTCATATCATTGCAGACGTTGACCCCATATAAAATGGATATTCAAACAAATATTTCTCTCAGGCCTTTTAACAGTTTTGGTATAGATGTGCTGGCGAAAGCTTTTTCTGTATTTCATTCTGCAGAAGAACTCGCCGAGATCCTGGAAGATGCGGAAAATAAAAACCTGGCAGAGAAACTCGTGCTGGGAGGAGGGAGCAATATATTGCTTACAAAGAATTTCGATGGGCTTGTTTTGAAAAATGAAATGCCGGGAACTTTTCTGGTGGATACCGATGCTGAACATTATTATGTAAAAGTTGGCGCAGGAGAAAACTGGCATCGCTTTGTAATGCATTGCGTTGATCAGAATTATGCAGGGATTGAAAACCTGGCGTTGATACCGGGAAATGTTGGAGACTCACCCATGCAAAATATCGGGGCTTACGGCGTTGAAATTAAAGATGTATTTTATCAGCTGGAGGCTTATCATATTAAAGACCGGCGGGTAGATGTATTTACTAAAGACGACTGCAAATTTGGTTACCGGGAAAGTGTTTTCAAATCCTCGTTGAAAAACCAATACGTTATTTTAAGTGTCACATTTAAACTTCTTAGAAACCCGGTTTTTAACACAGCCTATGGTGCGATCATGGCAGAACTTGATGAAATGAAGATCACCGATCTCACCATTCATAGTATAGCCAGAGCGGTTATACGTATACGTCAGTCAAAGCTCCCTGACCCTTCGGTGATTGGGAACGCAGGCAGTTTTTTCAAGAACCCTGAAATTGATACTGATCAATTCAGAGAATTGAAGATCAGGTTTCCCGAAATTATTGGGTATGATCTGCCCGGTCATAGGGTAAAACTTGCCGCCGGATGGATGATTGAACAATGCGGATGGAAAGGCTACCGGGAAGGAGATGCAGGTTGTCATGCGCAACAAGCCCTGGTACTTGTGAATTATGGAAACGCAAAAGGAGAAGAAATCCTGACTCTGAGTAACAAAATAATTTCCTCCGTTAAAAACCGCTTCGGTGTAACATTGGAGAAAGAAGTGAATATCTACTGAAGTTGAGGCAAAAGATCCAGGATCTTTTCAATATCCCGATAGAAACATAAGTTTAAAAAAGCATCACTCACAACTCACCGGTTTTTGATTCAGGAGTTTTTCCGGAATGATAATCGTTTAATCTGTGATAATCCGCGCGATCTGCGGGATGATTATTTTTTTTCAATAGCAAACTGGAAGCACAGGTTCTGCAATATCATCAGTTACATCTCAGGCTAACTAATCACCACTAACAAACTATCCTAACCTTCCTCTTCGTCAAAGTATCCTTCATCCTCCAGGTCAGACATACCCAGGTTAAGCATACTTCCCATGAGATCCGCGAATTCCATTTTTCCTTCCAGCACTTTTTTACTGATCATTGAATACGATGCCAGCCCGTGCAGCACAAACTCCATAAGTAAAGCATTTTCTTTTTCATCGGCTACATTAAAATGCTTTTTTACGAATGCATTCAGACCGTCAACTTTATACAGCAACAAGATTTTGTCGTTGTCTTTTGCATCAAGAAAAAGATCAAGCTGATGGCCGGCATCAAACCATTTCGTGATTGCTTTGTAAGGATTTTCCAGCGGTTCTTTTCCTTTTCTTTTTTTGCCGGCTTCGGGATTCGGGAAATATTGAACGAATTGAGACCGGATCGCTTTGTTAAGCAAACTGTATGCAACCTGGAAAGGACCTTCCTGTTCACCTTCATAAACCAGTTCAATTTTACCGGTTATGGAAGGAATGATACCCAGGAGATCGCTGATCCAGACCTGCGTTTTATTTTCTCCGTTTCTGATGGATCTTCTTTCCGCTGCACTCACGGCATTTTCCAAAGCCGCTATGGTCAGGCGGGCGCTTACGCCGCTTTTTTTATCCACCAGCTCATTTTCCCTTGCTTCAAATGCCACCTGTTCGATCAATCGTTTAATAAGATCACTTACTTCCACTTTCGATGATTGTTCGTCCGTTATCGATGCCTCCTGCTCAGTTATCGCCAGAGCGGTTTCAAGGTTTTTGGGATAATGGGTGAGTATCTGGCTTTCAATCCGGTCTTTAAGGGGAGTAACAATCGTTCCCCTGTTGGTATAATCTTCCGGATTGGCGGTAAATACAAACATAACATCAAGGGGTAAACGCAGTTTGAAGCCACGTATCTGTAAGTCGCCTTCTTCAAGGATATTAAACAGGGAAACCTGGATCCGGGCCTGCAGATCCGGAAGTTCGTTTATTACAAATATGCAGCGGTTGCTTCTTGGTATTATTCCATAGTGCAGCACCCTTTCATCAGCAAAACTGAGTTTTAAGTTTGCGGCTTTGATAGGATCAATATCACCAATGAGGTCTGCCACACTTACATCCGGCGTGGCCAGTTTTTCGCCATAGCGTTCCGAACGGTGCAACCAGCTAACCGGCGTATTGTCGCCTTCTTCTTCAATCAGATCAATGGCAAACCTTGATACCGGATGCAGGGGATCATCATTTATCTCACTTCCCGTTACATAAGGAATATATTCGTCCAATAGAGAGGTCATCTGGCGGGCCATGCGGGTTTTAGCCTGTCCTCTTAAACCCAGGAACAGAATATTATGCCTGCTTAATAATGCACGCTCGGTATCCGGGATTACGGAATCTTCATAGCCCAAAATCCCTGGGAATGCATTTTCCTTTAAAGATATTTTCTTTAGCAGGTTTTCCCTGATTTCTTCTTTGATCGAACGGTAGCGATATCCTGATTTTTTCAGTTCGCCTAAGGTTTTAATATTATTATTGCTCATTTGTTTTTTTCAATGGATTCCATGCAATCTTTTTCCGCGTTGGTCAACATGAGTGATGAAAACTGCCCCGCTTTCAAACCGGAGCGATCCAGTTCACGAACAAGATCTTTCAATTGATCTGCCTGATTGTTACCGGATTGTTTTATGATAACCATTAATTCATCGCCATACTGTTGTTTTGCTTTCTGCAGATCAAAGGCGACTTCAACCAGAACGCCTTTTTTTATTTTAGAACAATCATTGCCGGTAAAATAATAATAGCCTTCCGGTTCTGCAGCGATGATTGTGAAACTTTTTTCACTCAGCAGGCTTAGCCCTTTTTCATCCAATGCTCTTTCGGCAGTTTCTTTCTGCATTTCTCTCTGCTGCAACGCGGTGATCAGGTTCCTGAGGTCCTGCCTGTCGTCTTCATCCTGTTTTTTTATTATGAACCACCATATTGCACTTGCAATGAGTGAACCCATAAAAATGCCGAGGATAAACTGTTTCATAGGCAAACTTACCGGAGAATCTTAGAAAACAGTTTTGGATTTTCCACTTTCAAAATCGCGGAAAACAAAGGCGCCCAACTTATCGAGACCTGCAAAAAATGCCTTGCCATTATTTGCTTCCGTAAATTCCGTAACAAATCTTTGTAAATAGGGGTCTGATGCGATCATGAAAGTTGTAACCGGTATTTTTAATTTCTTGCACTGTGTGGCCAGGCTCAAACACCGGTTGAATATTTTCCTGTCGACGCCGAAACTGTTCTTGTAATATTTTCTCCCGATTTTCAGGCATGTGGGTTTGCCATCTGTGATCATAAAGATTTGCCTGTTGGGATTTCTCCTCCGTTTCAGGATATCCATTGCCAACTCGAGGCCTGCTACGGTATTTGTGTGATAAGGTCCCACCTGCAGATAAGGAAGGTCTTTTATTTCGATCGGCCATGCGTCATTGCCGAATACCACGATATCCAGTGTGTCTTTGGGATAACGTGTTTTTATCAGTTCACTGAGCGCCATGGCAACTTTTTTCGCCGGCGTGATGCGATCCTCTCCATACAAGATCATAGAATGGGAAATATCAATCATCAAAACTGTAGAGGTCTGCGTTTTGAAATCCGTTTCCCTGATCTCCAGGTCATCTTCCTGCATGCGGAACATATCAATGCCATGGTTGATCTGCGCGTTCCTTAATGAAGCGGTGAAATCTATCTGCTCCATCGTATCACCAAAACGGTAGGGACGGGTCTCCGGATTTATTTCGTCCCCCATTCCTGGCTTGAAGGTCTGGTGGTTGCCGGATTTTGTCTTCTTTAACTTTCCGAATATTTCTTCCAGGCTTTTTTGCCTGATACCCTGCTCTGTTTTACGCGTTATTTTTATTCCGCCTTTTTCACGATCCTCTTCTATGTATCCTTTTTCTTTCAGCTCTTCTAAAAAATCACCGATACCATAGTCATCGTCGGTGAGCTGATATTGTTGATCAAGCTGGTTCAGCCAGTGCATGGCTTCACTAAAATCCCCCGAAGTATAGGTAAGCAGCTCTGTGAACAGATCCAGCAATTGCTGAAACTTGCTCTTTGTGTTTTCTGATGGATCGAACCTGCTGAATTGAAAGCTGCGCATATAGTAATTTACTTAACAAGCCGGGAAAATAAAAGTTGAAAAAAAATCCCGGCATTTGCCGGGATTCGTATTAAAATTACTGACTATCTTTTCCATCACCTTGTACCGGTTGGGTTTGCACAGGTTTAGTTGATTCGTCTACCGGAGGTGTATTTGAGAATTGCTGTTCCAAAGCATTGAGCGCTTTTAGTAAGCCTGCATTACGGTCAGATTCATTACTCAATGCGTTTTGCCGTTGTTCGGAAAGTGATTCGTAATAAGCCTGTTGCTGACTCATATCTTTTCTCAGCCTTCCTGTGATTTTTCTTGCAAGGGTAGTGTCACCCGCACGGTAGGCCGCATAGACCAGTTGTAAAGATATCTGGTTATGTTGCTGACCCCGGCTGGGCATTCCATACGGCATATTTTCCTCCAGGATATTATCATCGAGACGATGCAGGAGTTTTTTTGCCTCTTCTTTTTTGTCATTATCCGCGAGGTTGCCCGCGGCCTGCGCGAAGGCAAGGCGGATACTGTTCAGATGCCTGCGGTTTTCTTCATCGAAATATACACCTGGCGTATTCGCATTTCCGAACACAAATTTGTTCATCATCTTATCAAATACCCATTTTTCATTTACATCAGACTGCATAACAGGAACAAGCCTGTAGGTAAGGCCATCCTGTCTCAGATAAGATTGGAATCCAAGTTCACCATAAGGTGAAGTAAAATATATCGGACGTTTCCATTTATTTGAAGCGATGATATTCAGAATGGCAGCATCATTCTTATAAAGTACATTCTTCGGGATATCGAAACGCATTTCTGAAACCACACTATCTTCAGGATTAACCGTTCCGTTTGATTTAACCAGATTAAGATCAACGGGAACTGATACTTTTTTAGATGGAAACACATTGAGTGGATTTCCATCACGGCTCTGTTCCATTTTTGATGGGTCATCACTCCCCGCATAATCCTTCATCATTGTGTACAGATCCATATATTGATTCGGATCAACGCCGGTTCGCGGTGCATAATAAATGATATCCCTGGTTGGCCCTTCGATCTGCGCCGGTGCCCAGATCGGATCGATCGGGTCGCTTCCATTCACTTTATATCTTAACTGGTTAATATACCAGTCGGTACCCAACAGACTGCTGTTGATCACGCGTACATCAGGCCTGATGCCCTGCACTTCCTGCGCATACCACAAAGGATAGGTATCATTATCACCGAATGAGATCAGTATCGCGTTGGGCGCGCAACTTTCCAGGTAGTCAATAGCCAGATCTCTTGCCAGCGTCTTTTTACTCCGGTCATGGTCATCCCATTCCTGGCTGGCCATAATAACCGGAACCAGTAACAGACATACGATACCGGCGACCAGGTAACTCGAAGCTTCTTTTTTCAAAGCTGAACGTAATAATTCTGCCACATATAATACCCCCAGACCGATCCAGATGGCGTATGCATAGAATGAACCTACATACGCATAATCACGTTCACGTGGCTGGTTGCCCGCCTGATTAAGGTATAAACAAATGGCGATACCGGTGAAGAAGAAAAGCAAACCCGTTACCAATGCATCACGCTTATCTTTTTTGATCTGAAAGGCCAGACCTAAAACGCCCAGTATAAAAGGCAATGCGAATAATTTATTATTGGCTTTGTTTTCTTTCAAACTGTCGGGCATCATATCCTGATTACCCAGCCTTGCATTATCAAAGAAACCTATTCCTGTTTTCCAGTTACCATCTCTCACATTGCCCGGGCTTACACCCTGGATGTCGTTTTGCTTTCCTGCAAAATTCCACATGAAATATCTCCAGTACATCCAGTTAATCTGGTAGCCCATAAAGAAACTGATGTTGTCGGCCATTGTTGGTTTACTGGTCCAATTTCCTTTTTCGTCCTTGTCGATATTGGCCCATGATGCATAATAGTCCGCGTGGCCCTGATCATTGCTTGCATCCCACATACGCGGGAAAAAATGCATGTCTTCAGGAGCATATACATATTTAACCTTACGGCCGTTTTTCTCGTAGCGGCCATTTGATTTAATGTAAATTTCTTCTGTGTTCACTTCCTGTACATCGGCAGTGAAGTCCTGTCCGTAAAGAATTGGCCAGTCGCCATACTGATCGCGGCTTACATACCCTACGAGACTCACTGGATTATCCACGTTGAACATATCCACGGAGGGGTCTGCGCTGCTGCGGATCATGGTTGTGAAATATGTAGAGTAACCTAAAAGCATAAACGCAAAACTCCAGAGGCCCAGCTTCAGGAAATTCCAGTCGTTTTTGTCTGCAACGCGCAGACCGAAATAGATCAGTACGCCGATCAGTATAAAGAAGAAACCAAAACCCCAGAAGAATGGTGTACCGAAACTGTTTACAAAAAGAACATCCATAGAGCCCGCCATTTTGATGGACCAAACGATCACCGCTTTTTGAACCACACCCGTAATGATACAGCC
>JAEWDG010000193.1 GCA_023390215.1 Bacteroidota bacterium
TGATCAATGCCAGGAATTCTTTCTTTTCAATTGACTTCCACCTTCGGTGAATCAATACATAAAGTAAAGAGGCCACATACCTGGAAACCCAACGTTTGAATATGAGTAAAAATAAGATTAAGCCAAACACAGCCAGGTAGCTGCGAATGGGATTGTCGAAAATTATGCTGTCTAAAAATTTATTCATCGGTTATTGAACAGCGTAGATCTCAAGGCCGCCTTTTTTCAGGAGATATAGTTTGTTATTCATCGCGGATAATGAAATCCGGTCTTTGGTTAGCGGTGAAAGATCGAAGTTTTTTAAGTTAAGGGTTTTAAGTGTATAACGATGCAGTTGATTTTCTGAGAAACCCAGTATTTGATTTTTCGCGATCGCGATATCCGTCCAGTGTAAAAAAGGAAGCTGGCTTTTTAAAGCCCCATAATAATCAAATATGAAAAATCCTTTTTCGGGATCATAGATATAAACGAAGTTTTCCGCATCAATAATTAATTCCGGTGAAGGTGCTTCACCGGTCAGTTGCCGAAGATCTGCACTTTCCAGCAAGACCGCTCCTTCTTCATTTATCTTTTTTAGTTTATAGTCCTGTTCATCAAAGATCCATATCTGGTTATCGTATGAAGTGGCTATCGCTTTAACGCTGAAAATATTTTGTTTCCGAAAATTGATCACATTCCGTTGTGAGAGGAAGCGGTCGAGGATTACAACCGTAGCATAGTTTTTATAATAAAGCAGAATCTTTAACGGGTTTGTTACATCAAGCAGGGAAGGGTTACCATATTTTTTCACTTCGTTATAAACAGCCATGGAATCTCCATCCGGCTTCAATTTCTTAAGTTGATTTCCTGCAGTGATCAGATAAATATTATCCAGTACATCAATATTTACCTGTTGATATTCTCCGGGGATAAACCGCTGAAATACCAGGGAACCATTTTGGGAGCTATCAGCCCGGCCCGTTTCCCGGTTAGATTGAGCATAGGCCTGGTTAATAAACAGAACCAGGAACAGGTATGTAATTAAGCGAATCAAGATTTGTAATACTTAAGGCTAAGTTCGCCATTTTCGAATACCGCATAACTGTTGTACTTAATCCAATCGCCCAGATTAACATATCTGCTATCGGGCGATAATGTAATATCAAGTGGCAGATGACGATGACCAAAAATAAAATAATCGTAGTGTTTTGATTTCAACACTTCTTTCGAATAGATGATCAGCCATTCCTTTTCCTCGCCGAGAAAAGTTTCGTCGGTCATGCCTGTTTGTGCCCGGCTTCTCCTGCTAAAATAGTCCGCTAGGCCGATGCCCGCTGAGGGAGGAAGCGCACCGAACATCCATTGGCATACAGGGTTCCGGAAAATTTTCTTGATGAATTTATATCCCCGGTCACCTGGCCCAAGCCCATCGCCATGACCAATAAGAAATTTTTTTCCTCCCAGTGTGAATTCTCTGGGTTCGAAAAACACTTGAATATTCAGTTCTTTCTGGAAATAATCTTTCATCCACATATCATGGTTCCCTACAAAAAAAAGAAGTTGAATACCTGAATCTGTCAGCTCCGCGAGTTTTCCAAGTATGCGCACATAACCTTTGGGAACAACTTTTTTGTATTCGTACCAGAAGTCGAACAAATCGCCCAGCAGAAAAATAGTGCTGGCGTCTTTTTTTATCTCATCAAGAAACCTGACAAGTCTCTACTCCCGTTCGAGGCTTTTTTCTGCATTGGGAGCACCGAGATGCGCATCCGAAAGAAAATATATTTTCTCCGGCCTGTTCATGAACGGGGCCGGTTTTTTTGTTGAAGGTATTGGATGAGATCACCTGTTTCAATTTCTTCCATACCTGCAACAGGACCGTTGAACCAATAGATCCATGCAGTTGATGGACTTCCTTCACGGAATACTGTCACTTTTTCTCTCCGGTACAGCGCTGTTTCGCCGGGCATCACATTCATGCCTTCATAATCATCGATCTGTTCAAAAACCCAGGAAAATTCTGAAGGATTCTTCAGTTCATATAATTCGCCGGTTAGAAAATGGTCATCGGTTGCAGGAACAGCTACAGGTATTTCACCGTTAAGAAAAAAGCGCCCTTTTGTTACCGCATCCCCCAGTGCATTGAAATGCTTTGTGAGATATGCGTATGCGGGGTTGTGAAATCCGCTTCTCAGCGATCCATATACGAAAAGTTGAAGTGTTGAATGATCCATTCGATATAGTTTTTGATCAGGCCTCCCTGAGAAAGCAATACACCTCTTTAGGACCGTGCACGCCCGTAACAAGGGTTTTTTCAATATCGGCTGTTCTGCTTGGTCCGGTGGCAAAGCTTATTTGTGAAGGCAGATCAGCGCCATATTTTTCTTTGAGAAACTGAAGCGCATCTTTCAGATCGAAAAAAACCTGCGCAGCAGATGCGATGCAAATATGAACAGGCGCATATACACTGGTTGTTCTTCCGCCGGCCAACGCAGCGCTTAAAACAATCGTACCTGTGCGTGCCACAAGACATTCGCAGAGCGTTACCGATACATCACACGTGGCAAGGTCGGGGTAAGATTTTGTACCCAGCAATTCAGCAATCCCGGGATCGCGGAAGTATATATTTTTCCAGTTCTGACTTCTCACCAGGCCGAACAGTTGTGAGCGCAGATCCTGATCATCGGAACAAAAAGCAAACCTGCCCTGTAACCTTGTAAAGTTTTCTGCAAACGTAACGGCAAGATCATCCGCAGCAGGGTGAAACACAGATTGTGCGCCCTCACTTTGCGGAAAAGGTAAAGGCACCGGATGACTCAGTGCCTGCCTGATTTTTTTTAAAATATTTTCTTTCGCCTGGCTTAGGGCCATGAATGCATCAGATTTGTGGAGGATTTTTCAGTTCTTTTGGCAACTCCGTTGGCGGAGTTTCGGAAACAGCCTGTTCCGGTTCAATGTCCAGGATCTTCTTTTCCTCATAAGGACGTTTCCCGATCAGTGCTTCCACATCGCTTTTAAACAATACTTCTTTAACCAGCAGTTCTTTGGCCAGTTTTTCAACCTCCTGCCGTTTATCGCGAAGCAATTGTTTGGTTTTTTCGTATGCGGAATCGATGAGCGCCCGAACTTCTTCATCGATCATCTTTCCTGTTTCTTCAGAGAAAGGTTTGGTAAACATGTTCTCCTGGTTAGGATCGTAAAAACTAATGTTTCCTACCTTCTTGTTCATACCGTACATGGTGATCATGCTATAGGCGATCTTGGTGATCTGCTGAAGATCATTACTTGCGCCGGTACTTATTTTTCCGAAGAAAATATCTTCACTTGCCCGCCCACCCAGGGTCATACATATCTGATCCAAAAGCTGGTCGGTATTATAGAGATACTGTTCTTTAGGTGTGTATTGCGCATAACCCAACGCTGCGGTTCCGCGCGGAACGATGGTAACTTTCAGCAGCGGATAAGCATGTTCCAGGAACCATCCGCATATCGCGTGACCTGCTTCATGGTAGGCGATGATTTCTTTTTCTTCAGGGCTGATGATCTTATTCTTTTTTTCCAGCCCACCGATCACTCTGTCAATAGCATCCTGAAAATCGCTCATATCAACGCCATCTTTGTTTTTCCTTGCAGCGATCAACGCAGCTTCGTTACAAACATTGGCGATATCTGCACCGGCAAAACCAGGGGTTTGTTCCGCGAGTTTATGTATATCGAGGCTTTGAGAAACTTTTATAGGAGCAAGATGTACTTTGAAAATCGCTTCCCGGCCAACCAGATCAGGCCGATCAATAGAGATCTGTCTGTCGAAACGTCCAGGGCGAAGCAGCGCGCTGTCCAATACATCCGGGCGGTTTGTTGCGGCCAGGATAATAATTCCCAGGTCTGTTCCGAAACCATCCATTTCAACCAGCAACTGATTCAGTGTGTTTTCTCTTTCATCGTTGCTCATCATCATATTCTTCCCACGTGCACGTCCAATTGCATCAATTTCATCAATGAAGATGATACATGGCGCTTTTTCACGTGCCTGCTTAAATAAATCACGAACACGACTTGCACCTACCCCTACAAACATTTCCACGAAATCACTACCACTCAGGG
>JAEWDG010000308.1 GCA_023390215.1 Bacteroidota bacterium
GAATGGACGAACAAACGATTCCCACCCGGCGAATTTGGGATCAGAATTCTTTACGATGAGAACCAGAACGGAGTTTGGGATACAGGCAACTATGAGAAAAAACGACAACCGGAAAAAGTCATCGCTCTCGACTTAAAACTCCAGGTGCGCGCTGATTGGGATAATGAAAGGGAGATCAAATTATAATGAAAAATATTTCCTTCCGGCTTCTATTTTGATCTCAGCCCTGCCTCCATTTAAGTAATTTTACATCATGATTCTTTCTTCCACACTTCTTGAAAATGCGGTGAATGAATTCGCCAAGCTTCCGGGTATTGGGAAGAAAACAGCTTTAAGGCTTGTACTGCACCTGGTAAAGAAGGACGAGTCCGAAGTAACAGGATTTAGCGAAGCGATTTCAAATATGCGCAGCCAGATCCGCTTTTGCAAAAAATGTTTTAATATTTCCGATAAGGATCTGTGTAATACCTGTGCGAACCCTTCCCGCCAGCAGGACCTGATCTGTGTGGTTGAAAATATCCGGGATGTAATTGCCATCGAAAGTACCCAACAATTCAACGGATTGTATCATGTTTTAGGCGGCATTATTTCTCCCCTCGACGGTGTGGGCCCCGACCAGTTAAATATCGAAGCCCTGGTGAAACGTGTAAGCGATGAGCAAACAAGGGAGATTATTTTTGCTTTAAACCCCAATATACAGGGAGATACTACGGTTTATTATATCGGCAGAAAACTTAAGGGCATTGAAGTGAAGATCACTACAATTGCCAGGGGAATTTCCTTTGGAGGTGAACTGGAATATGCGGATGAAATGACATTAGCTAAAAGCATCGCCAACCGCATACCGGTAGATCATTATATCAGCGCGGTGAAATCGCAGTAAGTTTTCTTTTATCATTACACTTACAACAAGCGATAAGATTCCTTTGTTTTAAAAACTATACTATATTAACTTTGCAGCTCAACGGGGCGGATTTGTTTATTGTTCAATCCCCGGAAAAAAACTGAACTAATAAACGTGGTCATACCCTGGCTATTACTCGTTTATCATTCCGGTACAATTTCCAGTCTTCCCCACAAATATTTGCATTATGGATATCAGGCAGGCGCTGCAAAAGCGTATTCTGGTTATAGATGGCGCCATGGGCACCATGATACAACGTTATAAACCAACAGAAGAAACTTTTCGTGGTGAACGTTTTAAGAACTGGCATACCGATGTTAAAAATAATGCGGACATGCTTAACATTACGCAACCGCATATCATCGAAGCGATCCACAAAGAATACCTCGAGGCGGGCGCCGATATCATTGAAACAAATACGTTCGCATCCACTTCTATTGCCCAGTCTGACTTTGATTTGCAGGACTATGTGAAAGAAATGAATATCGCAGGGGCGAGGATCGCGCGCAAAGCTGCGGATGAATACACAGTTAAAAATCCCGGTAAGCCCAGATTCGTTGCGGGGGCCATCGGGCCTTTAAACAAAACACTTTCGCTTTCCCCTGATGTAAATAATCCCGGCTATCGTGCAGTTGGTTTCGATGAGGTTGCAGCCGCCTATTACGAACAGGTGGAAGGTTTGGTAGAAGGTGCTGTTGATGCCTTACTTATAGAAACAATTTTCGATACCCTGAATGCCAAGGCAGCAATTTTCGCCATCAAAAAATATTTTCGTGATACCGGCAAAAAAGAGTTGCCCATCATGATCAGTGGAACCATAACCGATGCCAGTGGCAGAACATTAAGCGGGCAAACACTCGAAGCATTTTATATTTCAGTAAAACATGCGGAACCGCTTAGTGTTGGTTTGAATTGCGCGCTGGGCGCAACAGAAATGCGTCCCCACATTGAAGAACTTTCGGGTATTGCTTCCTGTTATGTATCAGCCTACCCCAACGCCGGCCTCCCCAATGCATTTGGCGAATACGATGAGCAACCGCACGAAACAGCGCATATCATCGAAGGTTGGGCCAAAGAAGGCTTTGTAAATATCGTGGGTGGATGCTGCGGTACAACACCTGCGCATATCAAATGCATTGCAGACCAAGTGGCAAAACTTCAGCCCCGCGAACTTCCTGTACTCGAAAACAGTCTTGTATAAATGAATTCACACACCATAAAACCTTACCTGCGTTTGGCCGGACTCGAACCTTTGATCGTTCGGCCTGAAACAAATTTTGTAAACGTAGGGGAAAGAACCAACGTAACAGGCAGTAAGAAATTCGCCAGGCTAATCAAAGACAACAAATACGAGGAGGCACTTTCAGTTGCCAGGCAGCAGGTGGAGAATGGTGCGCAGGTGCTGGATGTAAACATGGACGATGCCCTGCTTGATGGAGTGCAGGCAATGACGACTTTTCTTAACCTGCTTCAATCGGAACCGGACATCGCCAAGATTCCCATCATGCTCGACAGCAGTAAGTTCGAGATCATTGAGGCCGGACTAAAGTGCGTGCAGGGAAAATGTATCGTGAATTCTATTTCTCTGAAAGAAGGAGAAAAGAAATTTATAGAACAGGCAATCATCTGTAAAAGCTTTGGCGCTTCCGTAATTGTGATGGCATTTGATGAGAATGGCCAGGCGGATACAAAAGAACGAAAAGTTGAAATCTGCAGAAGAGCTTATGAGATACTGACAAAACAAGTTGGCTATCCCGCGGAAGAAATCATTTTCGACCCAAACATATTCGCGATTGCGACAGGTATAGAAGAGCATAATAACTATGCAGTTGATTTTATTGAAGCAACAAGGGAAATAAAAAAATTGATGCCGCTGGCTAAAGTGAGCGGTGGAGTGAGCAACGTTTCATTTTCATTTCGCGGCAATGATCATGTGAGAGAAGCCATTCACAGTGTCTTTCTGCTTCACGCGATACGCGCAGGGATGGATATGGGCATTGTAAACGCGGGTCAGTTGGTTGTGTATGATGAGATCGAACCGGAACTGAGACAGCTTTGTGAAGATGTGATATTAAACAGGAACAACGATAATAATGAAGCAACGGAAAAACTGATTGTTTTCGCCGACACAGTGAAAGCAAAGGGCAAAGAAAATGTAAAAGACGATGCATGGAGAAAAGGAACCATTGAAGAGAGATTAACACATTCGTTGGTTAACGGAATCACCGATTATATTGACGCGGATACAGAAGAAGCCCGTTTAAAATATGCAAGCCCTCTGGAGGTTATTGAAGGTCCGCTGATGGCTGGTATGAATGTAGTGGGTGATCTCTTCGGATCAGGAAAAATGTTTCTACCACAGGTTGTGAAGAGCGCAAGGGTGATGAAAAAAGCAGTTGCTATTCTGACACCTTACATCGAACTTGAAAAAGCTGCAAAACAAACCGGAGAATCAACTGCAGCGGCAAAGATCCTGCTTGCTACGGTTAAGGGTGATGTACATGATATAGGTAAAAATATCGTTGGCGTTGTGCTCGGCTGCAACGGGTACGACATTATTGACCTGGGCGTGATGGTGCCGGCGGAAAAAATTCTGGAAACCGCGGTAAAAGAAAAGGTGGATATCATTGGTTTGAGTGGTTTGATCACACCTTCTCTCGATGAAATGGTGCATGTGGCGCATGAGATGAAAAGACGGGAGATAGATCTCCCTTTATTGATCGGCGGAGCAACCACCTCACGTATGCATACAGCAGTAAGGATCGCACCCGAATACCCCAGCGGTGTAGTGCACGTGCTGGATGCCAGCCGGAGTGTAACCGTTGCCGGTAGTTTGCTGAATAAGGATCAGCGGAAAAGATTTCTTACAGATATTGATAAAGAATACAATAAGCTTAGGGAGGATTTTGGTTCCAGAAGATCGGCCAAACAAATGCTTAGCTATGAAGAAGCTTGTGCAAATCCTTTCGTTCCTTCAGAATACGATCCGGTTAAACCAGGTTTCCTTGGAACCAGAAACTTTTCTGACGTATCGCTCACCAACTTGCTGCCTTATATCGACTGGCAGCCATTTTTTATTGCCTGGGAAATGCACGGGAAATTTCCTGCCATACTCAGCGACAGCATCATTGGGAAGGAAGCAACGAAGCTGTATCATGATGCCAGAGAATTACTTAACACAGCAATTGCAGAAAATTGGCTTAAAGCTCATGGAACGATCGGCTTCTGGAAAGCAAAAAAAGACGGGTCAGACAGCATAAAGTTGGAGACGGGAACCGGAAATGTTCACCTGGAGTTTTTAAGACAACAAATTAAAAAAGCAGATGGTCAGCCTAATTTATCACTGGCCGATTTTATAATGAAAGATAAACCAGATTATCTGGGTGCGTTTTCTGTAACCATTTCAGGTCTTGAAGAACAAGTTAAAAAATTCGAAGCACAGCACGACGATTATAACAAAATCATGCTGCAGGCACTGGCTGACCGGTTAGCAGAGGCGTTTGCAGAATACCTGCATGAGCGAGTAAGAAAAGAATACTGGGGTTATCAGCCTGAAGAGACACTCTCCAATGAAGATTTGATTCAGGAAAAATATTCAGGTATCAGGCCGGCGCCTGGATATCCCGCATGTCCTGATCATACGGAAAAAAGAAAGCTTTTCGCATTGCTGGGAGGCGAAGAAAATACTCATATTCATTTGACGGAATCATTGGCCATGTTTCCCGCTTCTTCCGTGTGCGGCTGGTATTTCGCGCATCCCGGTTCAAAATATTTCGGTATTGGTAAAATCGGCAAAGACCAGTTAGCAGATTATGCGTCAAGAAAAGATATGCCCCTACCCGAAGCAGAAAGATGGCTAAGGCCGGTGCTTGAATAAAGTAATTAATTGTTAGTGGTGAGCTATAAATTGTATAATCGATTTTTATTGCACGTGCCTGCGAAATCAGCGGGAAAGAAAATTCTTCTGAATTATTAGCGGTGAGATACTTTTCCTAAACTCCAGTTTATCTGCGCGAATTGCGAAATCAGCGGGAAAGAAAATTCTTCTGAATTATTAGCGGTGAGATACTTTTCCTAAACTCCATATTACCTGCGCGAATCTGCGAAATCAGCGGGAAAGAACGTCAACAAAGTGAAGTTTATTTTTGAAGCAATTAGCTTATCGTAAATTTGTTCAACACTGTTCCAATGCGTATCATCTCCTACAATGTAAATGGCATTCGCGCCGCGATTAAAAAAGGTTTTATCGATTGGTTGAAAACAAATCCTGCTGATGTGATCTGCATCCAGGAAACCAAGGCCATGCATACCGATGTGGATGTAAGTCTACTGGAGGAACTGGGCTATGATCATCACTGGTTCAGTGCCCAGAAAAAAGGATATAGTGGAGTAGCAGTATTCACGAAGATTAAACCCGACAATATTTGTGTCGGTTGTGGCATCGCTTCAAGCGATGAAGAAGGAAGAGTGATACAACTGGATTTTGGAGACATCCGGCTCATCAATGCGTATTTCCCTTCGGGTACCAGTGGAGACCACCGTCAAAGTTTCAAGTATCAATGGCTGGATGCTTTCCATACATACCTCGATGAATTAAAAAAGAAACATAAGAAGATTATACTCTGCGGCGATTATAATATCGCGCATCAGGAAATCGACATCCATGATCCGAAATCAAACAAGAATACTACGGGTTTTTTGCCGGAAGAAAGAGCCTGGCTAAGTAAATTTTTAGGCAGTGGGTGGATTGATACATTCAGGATATTCCATCCGGAACCTCATCGTTATTCCTGGTGGAGCCAGCGGTTTCCCAGCGTACGGCTGAATAATAAAGGATGGCGTATTGATTATATATCAGTAACAGAAAATCTCCGGGAGCAATTGGTTGACGCGGATATTTTCGACCAGATAAAACACAGTGATCACTGTCCGGTATATCTTGAAATAAAAACCAAATCGAAATGATCATCTATAATGTAACCGTAAAAATTGATCCTCACCTGGCAGATGCCTGGCTGGCCTGGGCACAGGCTGAACATATTCCCGAAGTTCTCGCTACCGGCTGCTTTACGGATGCCCGTATTTTGAAAATGCTCGATGTAGATCATTTTGATGGTCCAACATATACCATACAATTCAGTGCAGAAAGCAAAGCGATTTATAACCTGTATATCGAAAAATACGCTGAAAAACTCCGCCAGAAAAGTTTAGAAAAATGGGGAGACGGCTTTATCGCATTCCGTTCCCTAATGCAAGTTATTAACTAATGTGCATAACAAAAATTTGACTTTTTCGAAAATAATGTACTCGCTGAAGCCCGCATCCCGTGCGGGTTTCAGCACAACCATCAACGAAACCCTTTGTGGTAGCGGATTTCAGAAGACCCACCTTTAGTTATTGAGCAAATTTTTCAACACTGAATCGCCGAAAATCCTTGTGTAGTGAGGGTTTCAGAGAGAAACCAGCATTGTTTAAAATTTCCCGGATTTTTTTGTTGGATTTAAAAACCGTCTATATTTGTCGCCACAACTCATTCAAAAAAAATCATCATGAACAAAGCAGAATTGATTGCAAAACTGGCTGACGATGCAGGCATCACAAAAACACAGGCTAACGATTGCCTGGACTCATTCGTTGAAGCAGTTACAAAAACATTGAAAAGTGGTAACAAAGTTACCCTCGTAGGTTTCGGAACTTTCTCAGTTTCCAAAAGAGCAGCCCGTAATGGCCGCAATCCTCAAACTGGCGCGGTGATCAAAATCAAAGCGAAAAAAGTTGCGAAATTCAAGGCAGGTAAAG
Source organism: Bacteroidota bacterium (assembly GCA_023390215.1). Lineage (GTDB taxonomy): Bacteria > Bacteroidota > Bacteroidia > Chitinophagales > Chitinophagaceae > Ferruginibacter. The sequence goes on from JAEWDG010000308.1 coordinate 6,704, forward strand.
AACTGTCCGCAAAATTATAATCCGCTTCGGATTTCAGGAAAGCAAGACCTTCTGTGTCTTGCTTTTTTGTACCTATTTTTGAGCTAAATAATAAAAAACAATATGGGACGCGGAGATATCAAAACCAAAAAAGGTAAAATATTCGCAGGAAGTTTTGGAAAAACAAGACCGGCAAAAGCGGCTAAAACCACTGATGCGGCAAAAACTTCTGCTGATAAACCCGCAGCTACAAAGAAAGCTGCAAAGAAATAATAATGAAAGCTGTATCGGAACCGGTACAGCTTTTTTTTAAGGAGCAAGTCGTTCTATGATCCAGTTCGCTCCCTGTTTGCGGTAACGAATTCTGTCGTGCAACCTGTTTGGCCTTCCCTGCCAGAACTCTATCTCTTCAGGAATTACCACATAGCCACCCCAGTGTGAAGGCCGGATCATTTCTTTGTCTGAAAATTTCTTCCGTACTTTTTCCAGGTTTTGCTCAATTACTTCTCTCGATGCGATCACCTGGCTTTGCGGAGAAGCCCATGCGCCTTCCTGGCTTCCATAAGGCCGGGAAAGAAAGTACGCATCGCTTTTCGACTGATCGACCTGCGAAACAACACCATCAATACGCACCTGCCTTTGCAGTTCTTTCCAGAAAAAATTTAATGCGACACGGGGATTTTCCGCCATCTGTTTTCCTTTGTTGCTCTGAAAGTTCGTATAAAAAACGAAGCCTCCATCTTCCACAGCTTTAAGAAGAACAATACGGGCTGAAGGTTTTCCTTCCTTATCCGCAGTACATAGCGTCATAGCATTCACCTCATCAATTTCAGCGGCAGAGGCTTCATCGTACCAGATCTTAAACTGATAAAGTGGATTAGAAGAAACCGTTTTTTCATCCAAAACTTTAAGGCTATAATCTTTACGAACAGCGGTAAGGTCGAGGCGATGATCTTCCATGGTTAATCTATTTGTGCTTTAAGTTCTCTGATATCCTGTTTAAGAATATCATTTTCCATTTGCAGGATCTCAATCATGCTTTCCAGTTGAGCTATCTTACTCTGCGCTTCACCCAACTGTTTATACATCGTCATTGCTTCACCCAGTTCTTCATCCATATCACGTACGGCTGCCCGGCTGCTCTCATATTTCTCCCTGATGTCATAAAAGGATTTTTCCATTTCAATAGATTGCAGGAGTTCGTCTTCCAACGCGGCTTCTCTCTTATAGGCGCCTTCCGTTTTTCGTTGCTGCTCATTCAAATTAAGCTGCATCTGTGAAATCTCCTCCAGGTTGGAATCGAGTTCACTTTTAAGCTCCGCAGATTGTTTCAATTTACGGCGAAGGATATCCAGTTCATCTTCACGGATGGTGATCAGGTAGGTAATGTCTTCCAATTGCAGTTTTAGCGACTCGTTTTCACTCTTCAGTCTTTGTATCTCAGCGTCCGAAAGCATAATTTTATTCAGTATTATCGGATGCGAAGGTACAAACCGGGGCAACGCCAGCGCATTTTTAAGCATCTTGTTCATACTTAAACCTGTATAACCGAACCAATTTGACAGAGGAAGAACTCATACAGGGTTGTGTCCGTGGGATTCCGGCTGTGCAAAAAGCTGTTTTTGACCGTTACGCCTCTGTGATGATGGGGGTAGCGCTCCGTTATGCCCGGAACAGCAGTGATGCAGAAGATATTCTGCAGGACGCATTTATAAAGGTATTTGGCAAGATTGGCCAGTTTAAATCGGAAGGATCTTTTGAAGGCTGGATCAGGAAAATCGTAGTGAACACCGCACTTAAAAAATATTCGGTGATCCGCTATGATAAGGAATTGAACGGCATATCAGTTCCCGAGGAGCATTCTTCTGAAAGACCCGGGGCTTATGAGAGCCTGGGAATGAAAGACCTGATGCGGTTGATCAATAACCTTCCGGACGGCTACAGATTGATCTTTAATCTTTATGTGATTGAAGGCTTCCAGCACGAAGAAATTGCAGACATGCTGAAAATTCAACCCGGAACCAGCC
>JAEWDG010000333.1 GCA_023390215.1 Bacteroidota bacterium
TGATTCCCCAACGGTTATCGAGAATATCGTGCGAACCTTTGAAGAAACAAAGATGGACGCGGTATACGGAGACCTGGATTATGTGGCAGCGGAAGATACCAGTAAGATCATCCGCATTTGGAAAGGAAGACCTTTCAAACGGAACCGTTTTCATTATGGGTGGATGCCGGCACATCCCACATTTTATATCAGGCGGTCATTGATCGATAAATACGGACTATACGAAAACCACTATTATACGGCGGCCGATTACGAATTTATGGCCCGCTATCTCTACAAAAACAAGGTCAGCGCTTGTTATCTCCCCATGCTGATCGTTAAAATGCGTATGGGAGGAGAGAGCAATAAAAATCTCCGCCAGCGCCTTCGGGCCAATCGCCGCGACTATCTCGCGATGAAGGTCAACAATATTCCCTTTCCCCTTCTTGTTTCTATTCTCAAGCCTTTGATCAAACTTCACCAGTTCACCCGCAACAGCAGAACCCGGCAGTAAACATAAAACAGTTAATTTTGGGTATGTTTTCTTTATTCAGGAAAAACAAATCCGAAGAAAAATCTGGTCCTTTTTTTCCAATTCAAACCGATATCCATTCCCATATACTTCCTGGGATAGATGATGGGTCGCCCGATCTGGAGACATCTGTAAGCCTGGTAAAAGGTTTGATGGCCCTTGGCGTAAAGCGCTCAGTCGCTACGCCCCATGTGATCAGCGATATGTTTCGAAACACGCCCGAAACCATTAACGCGGCGCTGACAAAATTAAAAGCGGAATTAAAAAAGCAGAAGATCGATTTCGAGGTCTCCGCGGCCGCGGAATATATGATGGACGCTTCATTTTTCGAGATGTTGCAGCGAAAGGAAAAACTGCTGACCATTCATGATAAAATAGTACTCACCGAATTTTCCTACGCGACGGTACCGCACAGCCCGCAGCAAATGTCGTTCGCTATTATCACAGAAGGCTATACGCCCATTCTCGCACATCCCGAGCGATATCCATATTATTACCACGATTATAAAATGTACCACGAACTGGCAGACCTGGGTTTTAAACTTCAGCTAAACCTGCTTTCCCTGCTTGGTTATTATGGGAAAGAAGCGGCCCGGGCCTCAGCGTATATGCTCAAAAATGACCTGATAAGTTATGTGGGAACAGATATGCATCACGATCGTCATCTTGAAGGACTAACAACAGGTTTTCAAAAAGGAATGTTCAGAAAACACCTGGGAGAAAAGGAATGGAATGTATTCAGTTAACGGTCATATCGTCCAGTCGATGAGTTGATTTTCCCATTCTTTACGATATGCAGCCATGACTTTTATATAGTTATCTGTAAAACCTTCCATCATTCCATTTTTGTTGGCGGCTTCAAACAGCACTTTCCTGGTTTCACCAACGTGTCGCGCAGTAAAAGCGCTCATCTTTTCGTAACTGAGGTTGCGCAAACGTTTGTTGCGCGCGTGACGTGAGTTCACCGGCACAACAGGCGTGAGACTCAATGCATGGGTGTTATCTCTTTCAGAATATGTGAAGACGTGCAAATAGGAGATATCCAGCCTTGAAAGAAAATCCCAGGTTTCTTCAAAATGCTCCTCTGTTTCGCCTGGGAAACCAACGATCACATCCACGCCAATGCAGGCATGGGGCATCATGGTTTTGATCAGACCAACTTTCTCTGCATATAATTCCCGTTTATAACGGCGGCGCATAGCCGCGAGTAAGGTGTTGCTTCCGCTTTGCAATGGAATATGAAGGTGCGGCATAAACCGCTTCGAGTTTGAAATAAATTCAATCATTTCATTGGTGAGCAGGTTGGGTTCAATGGATGAGATCCTGATCCGCTCAATTTCTGAATCCGTTTCCAATGCCTGCATCAATTCAAAGAAGTTTTCTTCTCTTTTCTTACCCCCATTCATTCCTTTACCAAAATCTCCCAGGTTGATGCCAGTTAGTACAATTTCTTTAGCGCCTCCTTCGACCAGTTGGTTTACCTGGGACAAAACCTTTTCCACACTGTCGCTTCTGCTTTTGCCTCTTGCAAGCGGTATTGTGCAGAAACTGCAGTTATAATCACATCCATCCTGAACCTTGAGAAAAATCCTTGTTCTTTCATTTACGGAATGTGAAGCAGTAAAACTGTTTACGTCTTCAATATCACAACTGCAGATTTTTGCCGGATCATTTTTTGATATCTCGCGCAGATGATGGGGCAGATTGAATTTCTCGGCCGCTCCTAATACCAGGTTCACGCCGGGGATAGAAGCGATTTCCTGCGGTTTCAGCTGCGCATAACAACCGGTAATTACAACAAGCGCTTCAGGCGCCTGCCTTTGTATTCGCCGAACCAGTTGCCTGCATTCCTTATCGGCATTATCTGTTACAGAACAGGTGTTGATCACATACACATCCGCAACCTCATCAAAAGCTTTTTTTGTAAAGCCGTCGTTCTCCAGCATCCGGCCTAATGCCGTGGTTTCGCTGAAGTTCAGTTTGCATCCCAGGGTATGTAAAGCCACCGTTTTGCTCATAGCGCGCAAAATTAGCCATTTTCTCCCGGAACCAGAGGGGGCTGCAGGGCTTTTAAAACCAGCGAAATACCGGGCAAATTGTAAATTGCGGTGTGTTGAAAAAATACCTGCCTTATCTCGCTTTGATCGCTGCAGCGCTTTTGCTTTATTGGGTGAAAACGCACCAGGGAAACGTTCGCCACCCTGTTAAGATTGATGTAAAAGCGGATGAAGAACAGGGCTTCGACCGTAATACAACACATCTTGTGTACAGCAATCATGCCCGGTGCAGGATGGATTGCAGGAAGATCGACGAATCGGAAGTAAAAGAAATTTTGGAGAACGGAAAGATCAACGTTCAAAAGATAGAGGAATCAAAAGAAGGCATCAGTTATCCGTTGGAAGGTTATACTTCCGAAAACCAGCATGTGCGTGTTGTTTTTGCTCCACACAACCAAAAAACAGTGGTGGTCACAGTGATAGATCTGGATAATGACTGGCCCTGCGACTGCCCCTAAGGTTAACCAAACCGCTTTCAGAAGAAAGCCAACAACATGAAATTCAAATCAGTACTGGCGAAACCTTTCGCAGGTTATATACACAAGCAAATAAAAAGGGATATGGCCAACGCCGTTCCCGATCAGCAGCATGTATTTCAGCAATTGATTAAAACAGGAACTAAAACGGAGTTTGGGAAAGAACATGGTTTTGGCGACATCCGCAATCATTCAGATTTTGCAAATCAGGTTCCGCTCCGCGACTACGAAGAATTCAAGCCCTATATCGAAAAGATCAAACAGGGAAAACATAATATTCTGTGGAAAGGTCTTCCGATATATTTCGCGAAAACGAGCGGAACAACAAGTGGAACCAAATACATTCCTATCAGTAAAGAGAGCATCCCCAACCATATAAACACAGCCCGCAATGCCCTTTTGAATTATATGTCGGAAACAGGCAACACCCGTTTTGCTGATGGTAAGTTGATCTTTCTGAGCGGATCACCCGAACTGGAAAGAGTAGGGGGAATTCCAACCGGGCGTTTAAGCGGTATCGTTAACCATCATGTTCCCAAATATCTTCGTTCGAACCAGTTGCCATCTTATGAAACCAATTGTATTGAAGACTGGGAACAAAAGCTTGACCAGATCGTAGCTGAGACCATCAACCAGGATATGACCCTGATCAGTGGCATTCCGCCATGGATGCAAATGTATTTTGACTGCCTGATCGAAAAGTCGGGGAAAAAAGTAGGCGCGTTGTTTCCCAATTTCAGTGTAATGGTTCAGGGCGGTGTATATTTTGAACCTTATAAAGCAAAG
>JAEWDG010000336.1 GCA_023390215.1 Bacteroidota bacterium
TGGTATTCGCTCACCGGGCTTTTAAAGACGCGGTAAAAACCGTGAGCACGATCGACATTAAAAATGGTATACCCGACTGGAATGAAGAAGGAACAACCAAGCCTTCGGAAATGATCCTCATTACTCAAAGCTTGAAGGAACTCAAACTTTTAATGACGGATTATGTTGGTATCGTGAGAAACAATGAACGTCTGCACCGCGCAAATAATAGACTCGATCTTCTGCATGATGAAACGGAACAGCTTTACCAAAAAACAGCGGTGTCTCCACAACTTTGTGAACTGCGCAATATGATCACGGTCGCTTATCTTATTGTAAAAAGCGCGGAGCTGCGCAGAGAAAGCCGGGGCTTACATTACAATACGGATTACCCGCAACGGTCGTCCATACTTCAAAACACGATTCTTTAATGTATTGGTTTCTCTATTGTCTGCTGTATCTCCTTTCGCTTTTGCCCTTTTCAGTTTTGTATGGAATCAGTGACTTCGCCGTTTTCATACTGTATTACGTGGCCGGCTACCGGAAGGAAGTGGTGATGGAAAATCTCTATCGTGCCTTTCCAGAAAAATCAGAAGCGGAGCGGAAAAAAATCGCGCATCAGTTTTATCGTAACCTGGTAGATAATTTTCTGGAGACGTTCAAGATGCTGAGCATGAGCAAAGCGAGCATGAAAAAAAGAGCTTTATTCGACCTTGCAGAAGTAAAAGAAATGATCGGCAGGGGAAAAAACATAGTATTTCTCAGCGGCCATCAGATGAACTGGGAATGGGGTCCATGGGCTTTGGCATCAGGCATCAACATCCCACTACTCGGTCCTTATATGCGAATAGCCAGTGATGCTGTTAATCGTTTATTTCTTAAGATCCGCGGGCGGACAGGAGTAATACTTGTAGATGCTACAAAATTTTCCACCATCATAACACGCGTATCAAAAGAACAGCATGCAATTGGCCTGATCGCCGATCAGTCTCCTTCAACCGAACAAAAAACAAACTGGATGTATTTTTTTGGGGAGGCCACGCCATTTGCTGTGGGACCTGAAAAAAGAGCGAAACAAACAAAAGCTGCTGTATTCTTTGTCGACTTTATAAAAAAAAGGCGGGGGCACTATTTATATAAAGCTGAATTGATCACTGAAGATGGAAGCCTGAATGATAAAGGTGAGATCATGAGGGCTTACCGCGATCTGCTGGAAGCTTCAGTTCGGAAACAACCCTCAAACTATTTATGGAGCCACAAACGCTGGAAAAGAAAATATGATTCATCTCAATTAGAGAACTGGATCGATAACAGACCTGTCCCTTCGAATTAAAATATCAGTTCAGAATGCTGGCTTCTTTTACGATCTCTGCTTTTTCCTGTTCCTTGATCTTATTCCATCCACCCAGCACATTGCGGATATTATCTATACCCTGCCTTTTCAATAAAGAGGCGGCGATTACACTTCTGTATCCTCCTGCGCAATGCACATAGAGATTTGACTCCTCATCGATCCGGGCGATCTCCGCAGGATCGGTAAACCGGTCCAGTGGAATATTAGTAGCATCTTTCAAATGGCCTTCCGCGAATTCGATTTCTTTGCGTACATCGAGCACCTCAAGTTTCTCATCGAAAGGGATATCCATGATCAGTTCATCCGCTTCCACGTCTATGATCATATCGATTGGCTCACCCGCGTTTTTCCAGGCTTCGAATCCCCCTTTCAGAAATCCTTTCATCTTATCAAAACCTACCCTTGATAAGCGGATCACGGCTTCCTGCTCTTTTCCTTCATCTGTGATCAGCAATAATTCTTTATTGAAAGGAAGTAAGCTACCCGCCCATTCCGCGAACCTTCCATCCAGCCCAATAAAGATGGAACCCGGAATAAAACCATTAGTGAATGTGGTTGCAGATCTTGTGTCCAGCACTATGGTATTTTCAGTTAACGCATTTTTGAAAGCTGCGATACCCAGGGGCTGCGTCCCCTGTTTAATTATTTCATCAATAGAATCGTATCCGGTTTGATTGATCTTCGCATTTATGGCGAAATATCCCGGTGCAGCAGGTAATCCGCTGGTGATCGCCTTTATAAAACTTTCCCGATCCGGCTGTAGTAAAGCATAATTGGTTTGCTTTTCTTTTCCGATGGTACTGCTGGTATCAGGCCCCAAATTTTTTCCGCAACTCGATCCCGGCCCGTGTGCCGGATAGACGATTACCTCGTCGTTGAGGGGCATGATCTTTTTTTGAAGCGAGTCGTAAAGGATGCCTGCCAGCTCTTCACTATCCATATTGCCACTGCTCAGGTCAGGCCGGCCAACATCACCTACAAATAAAGTATCACCCGTGAAAATTGCATGGTCCTTATTGTGTTCGTCGCGCAGGAGATAACAGGTGCTTTCAATCGTATGTCCGGGAGTATGCAAAGCGACCAACGATATTTTTCCAAGAGGAAACACTTCGGCATCCCTGGCGGTAACCTTCTGATACGTTGTCTCCGCGCCTGGGCCATAAATAACGGGAGCCCCGGTTTTTTTACCAAGGTCCAGGTGTCCACTTACGAAATCAGCGTGAAAATGCGTCTCGAAAATATATTTGATGCGGGCATTGCGTTCCCTGGCAAGATCAACATAAACTTCGATATCTCTCAGAGGATCTATGATCGCAGCCTCACCTTCACTTTCAATATAGTAAGCAGCTTCGCTTAAGCAGTTGGTATAGAATTGTTTGATAAACATAAGCCTGTTTTTGTAAAGGTAGAAACAAAAAAGCGGTTGATTGTGTTCAACCGCTTTACCTGAATACTACATTTTTAGCCAACGAGGTTCTGAATGAACTGGTTGATCTCATCGATCCGTTGGTGATTCACAGTGTAATAAATGAATTTTCCATCCCGCTGAGTAACTACTATCCCAGCCCGGCGTAAAATAGCAAGGTGCTGTGAAGCGACAGATTGCTCCAGCCTCATTCTTACATAGATCTCTGTTACAGTGATCTTTTTTTCTGATTCGATCAGGTTAAGAATTTGCTGCCTCAACTTGTGATTGAGCGCTCGTAACACCAATGCCGCTTTCTTTAGATTGTGAAAATTAATTCTGAGTGGATCAGGTGTTTCAGTTACAGGCATAGTTGCCTGCCCGTGTTCTTGGTTTGCAACCATCATAGGAAAGAAATTTGAAATGCTTAAACAAATTACCAGGGCAAAGATACGTTATCAACAAGCTTGGAAAAGTCTCGATTTGTTAAAATAAACAATATAAAACGATCAGAGAAATAACAGGTTGCTACTGGTCTTTATGTAGATTGGAATTCTTTTATATATGTGGGAACCGCATATGCAAGGTCAGCAAAATCCTTTGACAGAAATTTATGATAACTCAAACTTCCAAATGCAGAACGAATATCGGTTTCAGGAAAAAATTCACCCTGCCTGCCACCGAATACCGGTTCGAATTTTTCAGATCCATTACCGGTAAAAATTATTTTCTTTTCAAACCATTCGGCCAATGATTGCTTATCGAGAATCATTGCACGTGGAGAAATGATTTCATTCAACTGTTCATCATAGAGGGCCATAAAAACTTCCATTCTTCTTGCGTCGATCATTGGGCAGATGAGGGTGAGCTCATCTTTTATTTTGTTTTTAACCGACCCTGCCAGGCATAATAAACTACTGCAGGTGATCAACGGCAGATCTTTGGCATAGGCGATACCCTTCGCTGCAGCCATCCCAATACGAAGGCCGGTATATGATCCAGGTCCTTCCGTTACCGCAATGGCCGACAACATATCAACGTTCAAATTTTCCTTCAGGAGCATTTCTTTGATAGAAACATGAAGAAACGCCGCATGATCTTTTTGAACTGCGTTTACGCGTGAACTTATCAGCTCGCCGTTGTTGGCAAGATTTATAGAGGCGACTGCAGTTGCGGTATCAATATTGAGAATGATGGCCAATTAGTTCAATTCTTTTTTAAGTAAAGCTGCGGGTTTGTATAATGCATTTGTTTCCGCAAGAATATTCAACAAACTGAACACATTGTTTTTGCCGATACGCTCACACCATTCAAAAGGGCCATACGGATAATTCGTTCCCAGTTTCATGGCAATATCTATATCGGCTTTTGAGCTTACTTTTTCTTCCAGGGCAAAATAAGCTTCATTGATGATCATTGCGATCACCCTGGGAGAGATCATTCCAGGCTGATCCGGAACCAGGATCATATTCTTGTGGATTATGCTGAGTACAACCTTTGCAGGTTCAGATATTTCTCCCGCCACTTCCCAACTGTCTTTTTCTATGAAACCTTTCCAGCCATTAAAGCGGATTATTGAAGGGTTGGATAAACTTCCTGACAAGCCGGCCACATCATTTATAAAATATGGTTTTCCTGTTTCAAGGGAAAGCTTTTGCGAAGAACTGTATTCGACAAGTTGAATGCATGCATCGAAACCATTCAGGTCAGCATTTTCGAAATCATCAAACCGAACAAGATCCGGAACCTCCTGCCGGTCAAACTCCTTCCACGATTCATCATCAGCCCAAACTGCAATGCGCATATCTGTATTTTATGCAAAAATAAGTGTTGTGAAATTGCATACATTTGAAAGCATAAGAGTTATGAAGAAAGAAATCATCAGAACAGAAAACGCACCTGCGCCTATTGGTCCTTACAGTCAGGCGGTGACGGCCAACGGGTTGCTGTTCATCTCCGGACAGATCGCTATTGATCCGGTCACCCAGGAGTTGAATATGCCGGATATTGTTACCGAAACACAACAGGTAATGGCTAATCTCCGCGCAATTCTTGATACTGCCCATGCTTCATTTGAACAGGTAATAAAGACCTCCATCTTTCTCAGCGATATGTCTTTATTCCCGGAAGTAAATGAAGTGTACAGCAGGCACTTTGAAAATAATTATCCCGCCAGGGAAACCGTGGCTGTGAAAGGGTTGCCTAAAAACGTTAATGTGGAGATCAGCATGATCGTTCAACTATCATGATACTGATAACAGCTAAAACACATCCTTTCTTATTGCAGGAGTTCGAGCGGAGGCATCTTGAATATCTGTATGCACCGGATATTAGTTATGAGGAAATGTGGAAACATATTTCAAACGTGACGGGGCTGGTTGTAACTACGAGACTAAGAATTGATAAACCATTGCTTGATGCGGCGAAAGCACTCAGGTGGATCGGCAGGTTAGGTAGCGGATTGGAACTTATTGATATGGCTTACGCGATTGAGAGAAATATTGCGTGTATCAGCACGCCGGAAGGCAATCGCAATGCTGTTGCAGAACATATTCTGGGGATGCTTTTAAGTTTGATGAATAACCTGAATAAAAGCAGCCGGGAAGTTCAGGAAGGACGCTGGATAAGAGATGAAAACCGGGGAACGGAGCTAACCGGAAAAACAATAGGGATCATCGGTTATGGAAATACAGGAAGGGCGTTTGCAAAACTGCTGTCCTGTTTCGATGTGGCAATACTTGCTTACGATAAATACATCAATGGTTTTGGTGGTGGGCATATTAAGGAAGCCAGTTTGGATCAGGTTTGCAGCTATGCGGACGTGATCAGTTTTCATTTGCCGCTTACGGAAGAAACATACCATATGGCGGACGCTGCTTTTTTTAAGAGTTTACAACAAACACCATATCTCATCAACAGTTCAAGAGGGAAAGTGGTAGATACGGAAGCGCTGATCACTGCATTGGAAACAGGCAAACTTAAAGGCGCGGCACTGGATGTGCTGGAGAATGAAAAACTGGCCACCTATACCGGGGCCGAACAGGAACAGTTAGCGGTATTATTGAAGCATCCAAAAACACTCATCACACCTCATATCGCGGGATATTCTGTAGAATCTTTCTTAAGAATGAGCACTACACTGGTAGAAAAACTGGAAAAGCTGGGTCTTTTGCCAGATATTAACTGATTTCTTATATTTGTACAAATGCAACGCTTCAGCGCAATCTGGGGCGTTGTATTTTTTTTCATATCTACTGGATCAATAAACCTTGAATTATGGCAGAAACAAATTATGTAACGCAGGAAACTTTTGAAAAAATGCAGGAAGAGTTGCATCAGCTAAAAACCGTTGACCGGTATGCGGCCAGCAGGGCTATTGCGGAAGCCAGGGAAAAAGGCGATCTGAAAGAAAATGCGGAATACGACGCTGCCAAAGAGGCACAAGGCATTTTAGAAGCCAAGATCAAATACCTGGAAGGGGTTATGGCTACCGCAAGGATCCTCGACGAAAGCAATATCGATACAAGCCGTGTAAGTATCTTAACAAAGGTGACCCTTACAAATCAGGCGACGAAAAAGACGGTTACTTATAAAATTGTTTCTGAAAAAGAGGCAGACCTGAAATCGGGAAAGATATCTGTGACCTCTCCGATCGGTAGCGGCATACTGGGCCGTGAAATCGGAGATGTAGTAGAAGTTTCTGTACCTGCGGGTAAAATCAAATTAAGCATCGATAAGATAGAGATCTGATATGTCGATATTTACAAAAATCATTCGCGGAGAAATTCCTTCTTATAAGATTACAGAGAACGGGAAATTTTTTGCTTTTCTCGATATCTACCCTTTGGTGAAGGGTCATGTGCTGGTTATACCCAAAACCGAAGTCGATAAATTGTTTGACCTGGAAGAAACATATTTATCTGAAATGCTGTTATTTGCCCGGCCTATCGCAAGATCAATAGAAAAAAGTTTTGATTGCAGGCGCTGCGGGGTGAGTGTGATCGGGCTAGAGGTTCCGCACGCACATATGCACCTTGTACCGATCAATTCCGCCGATGATCTGAATTTTACAAGGCCAAAAAAATCTTTTTCTGAACAGGAAATGAAGGAGGCGCAGGAAAAAATAATCTCGAATCTTTAGGCATTCAGGCGGAAACCTACACCATGTATGGTTTCCAGATTTATCCCGGGATCCGCCCGGAAATGTTTTCTCAACTTTGTGATAAAGACATCCATACTACGTCCCAGAAAATAATCGTCCTTTCCCCATACATTCAGTAACACTTCTTCACGTTTGAGGATCTTATTGCTGTTGTTCGCCAAAAACTTCAGGAGATCCGCTTCTTTTTGTGTGAGGTTGATGATGTCCTCACCATGATACAGTTTTAATTCGCTGTACCTGAACCGCATATTACCTATCGGAATTTCACGCTGGTCATCGCTCTGAAGTTTTTTTGATCGGCGGAGAAAAACCTCAATACGCATGATCAGTTCCTGCATATTGAAAGGCTTGGTGATATAATCATCTCCTCCAAGTGAAAAACCTTTGAGTCTGTCTTCTTCCTGTCCTTTGGCAGTCAAAAATAGAATCGGGATAACGTCGCTTGACTGTCTGATTTTTTTTGCAAGAGAGAAACCATCCATCACCGGCATATTTACATCGAGTATACAGATATCAAAATCTCCTTTTTGGAAGGCCTGCAGGGCCAGCTCGCCGTCTCCGCAGGTTGTAACCTTGTAGCCTGCTTCCTGGAGGTTATCCTGGATCACGAATGCAAGCGTTTTATCGTCTTCAGCAAGCAGTATGGATGCTTTCATATGTATTATGCCCTTGGTATCTTAATGGTGAATGTACTTCCTTTTCCTGTTTCACTTTTTACGTCTATCCTTCCCCGGTGTGTTTCAATAATGGTCTTTACAAAGTTTAAACCGAGGCCGAATCCTTTTGCAGCGTGCAAATCACCTTCTGTCACCCGGTAAAATTTATTAAAGATCTTTCGATGATGTTTTTTGTCGATGCCTGGTCCGTTATCTTTCACATCCACACAAAAATCGTTGTCACATATATAGCTACTGACTACAATTTCCGGTTTTACAGAATATTTAACGGCATTTTCAAGAATGCTGGTAAAAGCCAGCAGGGTATATGACCTGTCGGCAGTTATCATGCTATCCTTAACCGGTGGTTCAAACCTGATCAATCCTTTTTTCTGTTCCACGATAGGGAAAAGGCTGTCAATGGCTGTTTGCATTAATTCGTTCGCGTCGAAACTCTCTTTTTCAAGTTTAAGCTTATGGTGGTCGGTATAGGCGATCAAAAGCATCCTGTCCAGTTGTTTCTGCAAATGATCTACCTGCCCTGAAACAATAGACGCATAATTTGTCAATTTCGCTGGTTTGTCGCTGATATTTGGTTGTTTAAGCACATCAGCAGCGATTTTCATAACGGCTAACGGGGTTTTAAATTCATGCGTGAAATTGTTGACGAAATTTCTTTGCGTTTCATTTAAGAACTGTTGCCTGTAGAGGTAAAAAACGCTAAAGCTGAAGCCGGTTAAAACGATCAGTAAGATACCGGAAGAAATGATCCAGCGCAACATCTGCTGAAGAATATACTGGCTCCGGTGGGGGAAATACAATCCAATATAATCGAAGTTCCGCACGTATTGAGGTCTGTTATATTTGTTGGAGCGGCTGTAGGAATCGGGCACATCTATATAAAGCGCCTGAACGTATGATGGTACACCTGGCTTATAGATCAACAGTTCACAATCTGTGAGCACGTTAAATTCTGTGAGTTCTTTGCTCAGGAGAGATTTTAATGAGTCAGGATCCGGCGTTCTGTTTACCGGAATAATGTAAAACTCGGGCTGGGGTAATTTGATATTCTTTTCGAATGTAAAATCATTGGAACCCGCCAGTTCGAACTCGCTGAATATATTTTTTATAACGCGTGTTACCGAAATATTGAACTGCTTGCGTTCATATTTATAAGTTGTGTTAAGCCAATGTAATTGAATGGCTACAATAATTGAGATAAGGATGGCTGAAAGAATAATAAGCAGCCTCAGGGTTTTTGATCGCATGAGATCTTCATTTTACCCGGTTTGGATTTGCACGAATGAATTTTTCCCAACTGCCTCCTTCTGCATTTGACGGTTTTCCAGGCGCGGTTTGTTGAAAATGATGGCAAACGGCTACGGCCAGGGCATCAGAAGCATCGAAATAAGCAGGCTTTTCGAGCAGATTCAGCATTTTCTGAAGCATACCCATAACCTGGATCTTATCAGCATTTCCATTTCCGGTGATCGATTGCTTCACTTTGCTGGGCGCATATTCGGCTACGGGGAGGCCTGCCTGGATAGCTGCGGCTATAGCTACGCCCTGCGCCCTTCCGAGTTTAAGCATGCTCTGCACATTTTTTCCGAAGAACGGCGCTTCAATAGCGAATTCAGTAGGTTTAAAACTGCCGATAAGATTATGAATGGTTTCGTGTATCCGTTCCAGTTTCTCATATCCGTCCAGTTTTTGCGAAAAACGGCAAACATCCATTTCCAATAAAGAAAGCTTTCGACCCTCCACTAACAATATACCATAGCCCATTACGACTGTGCCGGGGTCAATGCCAAGAATGATTTTAGAGGAGGTTTGCAAGAGGGGCGTTATTTTTACGAATATTCCGTTGCTTGAACAAAAATATTAAATTAATACTCAACTATTTTATCGGGCCTGTGCTGTTTGTGGTGCTCACCTGGAGTTTATACCGGCAGATCATTCACCAGCCCGACCTTGCAACGCGATGGGCCCATATCCGTGAAAGCTGGCATTACCCCTTGTTTTGGTTTGTGGTTGTACTGATGTTTTTAAACTGGGGGATTGAAGCACGCAAATGGCAGGTATTAATGAAGCCTCTTCAACGCATAAAATTATTGCACGCCATCAAAGCTGTATTTGCCGGGTGCAGCATTACCATGCTTACACCCAACCGGATCGGTGAATATGGCGGCCGGGTTTTATATATAGATGAACCGCATCGTTTACGCGCGATCTCTCTTACTATCCTCGGAAGCATGACGCAACTGGCTATTACCATGTTGTTTGGTTCTGCTGCAGTGATCTCCCTTAAGTTCCTTTCGGTGGCTGATGCACAAATGTTATCCTCTATTTCAGGTTTTATAAACGGGTCTGTTCTGGTGATTTCTGTTGCAGGGGCAATCATCGTTTTATTATTTATTTTTCGCGTCCATTTCCTGGTACTGGCTGTGTCGAAATTCAAATTTTTGAAAGCCATGTTAAAACATATTGCCGTACTGGATGCATTCTCCGGTAAACAATTGTTAAGAATCCTGTCGCTTTCTGCTACCCGTTATCTGGTATTTATCTTGCAATACATTTTACTTCTGCACTTAATGGAAGTCAGAATTCCGCTTAACCTGCTTTTTCTCCTGTTGTCATTGTTTTACATGATCATGGTGATCGCACCAACC
>JAEWDG010000023.1 GCA_023390215.1 Bacteroidota bacterium
CCCTTCCATAACGGTCCACAACGGCAAAAAACTGTGTATGAATAAACTGATCTTTGATTTGCTGCGTAGTGTCCGGCTTATTGTTATCTATCATATAACCCTTGCGGGCCATTTCGTATAATTTTTCCTTTGGTCCGGTGAGAAAGTACCAGTTGCTGTTTTGTATGTTTATCTCTGCAACGGGAGTTTGAACGCGATATGATCCATCTTCTTTTTTAATCAACGATCCGCCGATCATCTTGTTTTCGTATGCTTTCAGCACCGGTACACTATCAGTTTCGGGCATGCAGGTGTGAGAAAGGATCAGAAAATCTTTCCTGTCTTTATATGCATCATAGACCCTGCGCATATTGGCATTCATACGTGGACAAATTCCCTGGCATGTGGTAAAAAAATACTCCGCAACGTATACCTTGTCCTGTGTGGTCTTTTCTGTTATATGTTTACCATTCTGGTCTGTAAAATTAAACGCCGGAACTACTGCGTTAATAACTGGCAAACGGGAATCCGAAAACTCATAATCTTTAAATACAAAAAAATAGAATCCCAGAAGCAATGCCAGGAAAAACCCCAGATATATCAGCAATTTTTTATTCATTTCTCGCAAAATTACAGCACCGTTTACCGGCCAGCTATGATTAAGTCCCGGTTTTTGATTTGCAACGGTATTGCAAAAATAATATCTTTGCCGGAGAAATGCGATTTCGTATCAATTGGGATAATCTGGGAATCTTTACTTCCTTAGCCTGCGCCATACATTGCGTAGTGCTCCCCCTCGTACTTACTTCCCTTCCGCTGTTTGGTATTAATATTATTCACAATCCGACTTTTGAATGGGGCATGATATCTCTGGCATTTGCCATAGGTGCGTGGTCTTTACTTCACGGCTATTTTTCCCAGCATCATTCGTTGAAACCTGTATTTATTTTTTCCGCAGGATTTTGCTTTCTTGTGTTAAAGCAGGTCTTTCACCAATATGAAGCGTGGTTGCTTATTCCTGCAGTTGTGCTGATTATCTACGCGCATGTATTGAATTACAGGGCATGCAATCGCTGCGCCTATTCACCTGAACAGAAATCATAGTTGTCTATCTTGCAGTAAATCATATTTATGAAAAAATGGTTACTGTTTTTCTTCGCATTTATCCCCGTTGTTTCCTGTTTTGCTCAGTCGAAGGATGAACAAGAGATCAGACATGTCCTGGAAATCCAGACAGATGCCTGGAACCGGGGCGATATAAATGGCTTCATGAAAGGATATTGGGAATCTGATTCTCTGATGTTTATCGGCAGCCGGGGGATCACTTACGGTTACGAACAAACGCTTGGAAATTATAAAAGAGCTTACCCGGATACTTCACATATGGGAAAGCTGAAATTTGACATAGTGGAGGTAAAGCGGCTTTCTGTGATCTATTTCTTCGTTACAGGCACATGGCATCTTACCCGCAGTGTGGGCGACCTGGGCGGATCATTCACCTTGCTTTTTAAACGGATAGGTAATAAATGGCTGATCGTAAAGGACCATAGCAGTTAATCATTTAGACCATTTTCTCCTGAGTTTTCGTATCAGTAGAATAAACAGTATTATGTACATGAGATAGAAGATCCAGTTCTTCCAGGTGGGGGTTCCTTCAAAAAAAGCATATCCGAGATACACCCCGAATAACAGTCCAATTAATAAAAAGATGAGCACCAATGCAATGGTGTTTGCAATTAAGATCAGGTAGCTTCTGATTTCCGGTTCAACGCTCATTTTTATGGAATTAACAGGTCACGAAATTCGGTGCTATCTCCTTTGAAAACATTAAAATCTACAAAACTGGTTATGCCATCTACACGCCCTTTTTCATTATGCTGCCAGAAATGCCATTCACGGGTAATCCTGGGTTTGTCTTTAACGAAATAATGCGCGACCCAAAGGGGGTAATTATCGAATCGTCCCAAAAGGAAATTGTTATAAAAATCCGCATTGGTATAAATGATCGGCTTCACACGATACACTTTCTCTACTGCTTCCAGCCAGTCGGCAACACGTTGTTGCAGCACCTGTTTGGGCGTACCATTGGTTTGCTCTATATCCAGAACGGGCCTTAAATCTCCTTTTTTCAGCTTCACCATCTCCAAAAAATTCCCGGCCTGTGCCTTACCGCTTCTGGAGGCTGTGAAAAAATGATATGCACCTCTGGGGATACCTGCTGCGGCCGCTCCTGCCCAGTTTCTCCGGAAATAGGGATCCATGGCGTCTACGCCTTCCGTAGCTTTTATAAATGCAAAACCAATTTTGACATCTTTCACCTTCATGTCAGCAACCTGCTGCCATCCCACAGATGCCTGGTACCGGCTTACATCAATTCCATGAATACTGTAGTTTCCGGGTAACGAAACGCCAAACTCACGGTATCGTATAAAGGCCGGGCGGTAATAATAATCAGTTATATAGTAGGTTCCTGCTGCAACAGCGATAAGTGCGATTAAGGTAAAAAATACCGTGCGGAGGATACCTTTCTTTTTTTTCTTTTTCCTGCCCGCCATACTACCTGATGATCTGCTTGGTTATAATTTGTTTACCAGTGAAGACGCTCAAATAATATATGCCATGCGGTAAACCGATTAAAGGCAGAACAATACGTTCCGCTCCATTTATTAAATTAACCATTTCGTTACGAATTCGTTGCCCGTTCGGAGAAAATAAGCAGATGTTTAACTGATCGACTGGAAAGTTTGAAAGGTAAACAGCAGTGCTGTTGTTGTTGAAATAGTTCGGGAAGATCTTAACGGTGGCTTCACCCCGTATGGGAAAAAACCCTTTTGAAACGGTATTCCCCGCACTGACCAAATCAAGGTTTTCATCAATAAAAACCGTATCGGGCATAAACCCAATTTCCTTCTCAAACAATTCATCATTCATTGTGGCTTCAACCCTTATGGTTTTCGATAAAGTTCCTTTCTTAAACGTAAGTGGAATGGGAATATGAAAAAAAGGAACAGAAGCATGAGAGGTTTGCTGGGATAAGCGAAACTTAACCCCTGTACTGCCCAGGTTTGCCCAGTTTAGATGAAATGACGGATAACCTTCACCGTAATACCATTCATTGAAAAACCTGCCTAGATCTTTTCCGCTTGTTTGTTCAAGATTTCTTTGCAGATCGGAGGTATGGGCAAAACCATATGCGAGGACAGGGTCTGCCTGATAGGCTCGGATCCCCGCGAAGAACGCTGAATCTCCAAGTATGAATCGTAACATTTGAAGGAGGTAAGAGCCCTTATCATAACTCAGTCTGCTGTCGAAAATGCGGTTTACATCACTGGTATCATCCACTTTCACAGAACCGCCGGGTAAAGAGGTAATATTACTGATCACCACCGCACGGGCATCTTTTATGAACTGCGGATATTTATTTTCAAAATAAAAGCGGGCCAGATAAGTCGCGAAACCTTCATTGAGCCAGCAACTTTCCCAGCTTGCCGTGGTTATTTTGTCGCCAAACCATTGAT
>JAEWDG010000095.1 GCA_023390215.1 Bacteroidota bacterium
TTCACGCCTGGCAGAGAAAGGTAAAATGCGGGCTATGGAGTTTGATCTTCCGCTGATGGCAAAACAATATGCCGATGCTTTTTCGGGACGCGGTTCCTATCAGCATAAATAATGCTGAACAAACCTGCCACATAAAAAGGAATGATCGGTATCCGGTATCTTGCCAGTGTGCCGAAATTGAAAGTCGACAACCCGATCAGCGCCGCAAACAATAATGAATAACTGATACATAAGAACGTGAATGGATTGGAAATGATGGAGGAGAAAAACTTCCTGAATCCGGCCTTGAATAAGACGTATAACGTGAGGATCAGTAAACACATGCTTTCAAGTGCGCTGAACACCATGATCAATTTTTTTGCTTCCCAGGGATAAGGCCTGTATAAAGTTGCCACAATGCCATCAGGCATTTTCTTAAGAAAACCGCTGATCGTTGGTTCGAATTCACCTAACTCAAACATCCCTCCCGCATCTGCGGATTCAGTAATATAATTCGTCTGTTGTTCTTTCAAATTATCGAACAGCTTTTCTACCGCATAATATCCCAGCGATTCATCAATTTCTTTTGCCTTCATGATATAAATGCCCACGAGTATCACCAGGAGAAGCGGCATTATTGTTCTCCTGATAAACTTGCTTGGAATCTTTCTAAGCATGATGATCAGTAGGTACAAAATATAGGGCACGATAAAAGCAGCGAGTATGTACACTTTGATCCAAACCAATACCGATGCGCCTGCGATGATGATCAGGATATTCTTAATGCTAAATTGCTTTTTCAGAAAAACTTTATGCCCTGCATAGAACATCCAGCCCAGGCCCGCCATACAAAGCGTATCTTTCAATACGCCGCTTCCGAACACGCTCATAGTGGGAAAAAACAGGATGAATATGGCCAGCCTTTTGTGCCAGTCGGGCATCATATCGCACATGGCCTGGTAAAGTTTGAACACACCTGAATAGGCAATGCTGGCAAAAAGCACTGTAACTACCAGATACCGGTTGAAACTTATATAACTAAGCAGCAAAGCTACTTTTTCCACTGCCAGACCCTGTGAACTCCCCCCTCCGATTACATTATGCGTTTCCCTGATGGATTTATAATCATCATTCATCAGGTGCATAAAGCTGTCGGCACCGGTTCGTATAAGGTGTTTGAAATAGATGGCGTCTTTGAAATAGGTCAGGCTGTCGCCGAATCCGTAATAGAAGTACAGGAGGAACGCATAAAACATCGCGCAGATGATCTTGAAAATAAATCCTTTGATCAGGTACTTCCTGTACAACTCATTTTCAGGATGGCGCTTTTTAATAAACCAGAGGATGGCAACGACCACTAACACATAGGCTGGAACCAAAAACAGGTCGATCCAGTCTATCATCTCATTGTACATCGTGGTATTGTGCAAACCCTGTTTAAATAAGGGTTAGCAAATTTGAGCTATTTTTGCGCTCTTTCAAAAAACCCAGAACGAAGACACCGGATGAAGCTACGATTGGTAAGAATGACAGCGGCGTCGATGGCATTGAAAGTTTCTACCAGGGGCCAGCCCCGGTATATGAGTGAGCATGGATTTGACGTTACCATGATCAGTTCCGGTGGTTGGGAACTTCCGGGCGTGAAAGCCCTTGAGCAGGTTCCGCATATTGAGGTTCATCTCACCCGCAAATTATCACCGCTTACAGATGCAAGATCGATCTGGAAATTGTATAAGATCTTCCGGAAGATGAAACCTGATATCATTCATACAGAAAACCTGAAAGCAAACCTTTGCGGATTAATCGCCGGATGGATGGCAGGTGTGCCCGTGCGCATACAAACCATGGCCGGACTGGTTTCTCCCACAAAAAAAGGATTCAAAGGCTGGATGATACGCCAGGCCGAAATTATTTCCTTCTGGTTCGCGACCGACGTGTGGCCAAATAGCCATTCCTCCCTCGATTTCATGCTCAAAACAAAGATGGTCAATCCCAAAAAAGCCAGGGTGATTGGAAAAGGCTCAACCAACGGGATCGACCTCGAAAGATTCAACCCGGATACCATTGATCAAAACCGATTAGAACAAATTAAACAGACCATAAACTGGCAACCTGATGATCGTATTCTCCTTTTCGCGGGAAGAATGGTAAGAGATAAAGGCGTAGAAGAACTGGTGGCAGCATTTGAAAAAATGCACCGGCTTTATCCCGGGCTGAAGCTGGTACTGCTGGGACCCGAGGAAGCGGACCTCGACCCGCTTTCGGAAAATACGCGTGCAGCCATCCGGAACAACAACAAGATCATCCATATTGAATGGACAGATGAGGTGGAATATTACCTGGCCCTCTCGGAACTTTTTGTGTTTCCAAGTTACAGGGAAGGTTTTCCTAATGTGATCATGCAGGCAGGGGCAATGAAATGCCCGGTTGTCTGTTCAAGGGTTTTCGGTAACATAGATATCATCACAAATCGCGTTAATGGTTTATTACATGATTCTCAAAACACCGATGCCTTAATTGATTCATTGCATGAAGCGCTTAATGACCCTGAACTGATGAAAAATCTGGCGGCGCAACTTCACCGGGATATGGTTGAACATTACAACAGGTACAACATTTATGAACTGTATATAAAAGAATACCGGGAACTGGTTCGGTTACGCAAAAAACGCGTTTAACCTTGGTTTACAGAATTTTAGTTTCTTTGCATCTCATCAGATTTCCTGAAAAAAATCGAATCTTCAAACAATAAAACAGCTTTTTAGCCGTAAGTGGGTATCAATCTGCAGACC
>JAEWDG010000124.1 GCA_023390215.1 Bacteroidota bacterium
GAGTGGTACGCCTTTGCAGAACAATACCTTCGACATATTCGCACAGATGAATTTTCTAAATCCTGGTTTGCTGGGCAGCGTTGAGTTTTTCCGCAATGAATTTGCCACACCGATTGATAAATTCGGAGAACAGGATCAGAAAGAACATTTGAGAAGGTTACTGTATCCGTTCATACTTCGTCGTACCAAGGAGCAGGTTGCCAGTGATCTTCCTGAAAAAACGGAAACAATCCTGTTTTGTGAAATGGAACCTGAGCAGCGGAAGATCTATGAAGCCTATAGAAACAGCTACCGCGACAAGATTCTTGGTACCATTGATCAGCAGGGTATTGATAAATCACAGTTAACCATTCTTCAGGGGTTAATGAAACTGAGGCAGATCTGTGATAGCCCCGCTATCCTGAATGAAGAAGAAAAATATCCCAACGAATCTATTAAGCTGGATGAACTGGCAAGAGAGATCGATGAGAATATCGGCGAACATAAGGCCCTGGTATTTTCACAATTTCTCGGTATGCTGGGCCTGATCAGGCAGAAGTTAAAAGAGCTGAATATTCCCTTTGAATATTTCGATGGAAGTACATCACCTTCTGAAAGAGAAAGGGCGATAAGGAATTTCCAGGAGAATGATGAGTGCCGCGTGTTTCTTATTTCCTTGAAAGCGGGAGGCGTGGGTCTGAATTTAACCGCGGCGGATTATGTGTACCTCGTGGATCCCTGGTGGAACCCGGCTGTTGAGCAACAGGCGATCGACCGTACTCACCGTATCGGACAAACGAAAAATATATTTGCTTACCGGATGATCTGTATAGACACGATCGAAGACAAGATCCTGCAACTGCAGGAACGTAAAAAGGCACTCGCTAAAGAACTGATTACCGATGATAGCAGTTTCGTGAAGTCACTTACTAAGGCAGATGTTGAATATCTCTTTAGCTAAAGCCTATTCTAAAACAGGAAGGAATAGAAGGATAAGCTTATGAAGCTATAAAATTCTTCAGCCTTTGAAATTCCCTGTCTTCGGCAAAGAACAGGCTATTCAACGCGTGACTGAAGGCGCGGATCATTAAGCTGATGGCGGAGGGCTTTTGTGCATTTTTTTTCATAATATCGGATTTGGAGATTCAAAATTAATCTGAAGCTTTTCACAGGTCAAGCGTGTTTCTTCTGAATATCTTGTCTCGTATTTTCCGTTTGAAACAGGCTATTTTACTTCCGGCCACCTTTTTTTATTTCGGTGGTTTTTGCGGTAGTATTTGATCGGATATACCTCAGGGTTTTGCACCAGTTTTGAAATCAGATTTTTGAATGCCTGAACAACCGGGTGATTACTCGATGAGTGCTGTATATTCATTTTCAGTGGGTTTAGCTCCGATTCTAACGAAAATAATCTTCCGGATATTGCGTAGAAGAAATACTATAGATAAAAAAATCCCCGCTGAAAATGCACGGGGATTTTAGTAATTAATCAATTTATTAGTAGTCAATTACTTGTTCTTCCATTTGTGGGAGATCTCTCCATTCATATTGCTGGTTGCGGAGCTGTGGCTCAAATCCTGCAGCGCGGATCGCATCCTGGATGCTCTGGCTGGTAAAACGATGCGGAGCGCCCGCTGCACTCACCACATTTTCTTCGATCATAATGCTTCCGAAATCATTTGCCCCCGCATGTAAACAAATGGAGGCAACTTCTTTTCCTACCGTTAACCAGCTTGCCTGTATGTTTTTGATGTTTGGTAACATGATGCGGCTGAGGGCGATCATACGAATATATTCCTCAGCAGTGGTAAGATTATGAACGCCCCGAATTTTTGCCAGTAAGGTATCTACATCCTGGAAAGTCCAGGGAATGAAGGCGAGGAAGCCTTTTGCGTCGTCGGGTTTGCGGCTTTGTACCTCCCGGATTTTTACCAAATGTTCGAACCGTTCAGTAAGTGTTTCCACATGGCCAAACATCATGGTCGCTGAAGTGGTGATATTCAGTTTATGTGCTTCATGCATAATATCCAGCCATTCCTGGGCACCGCATTTTCCCTTGCTGATCAGCCGTCTTACACGATCCGTAAGGATTTCAGCGCCCGCGCCCGGCAGACTATCCATACCCGCTTCTTTTAAAGCTGTAAGTACATCACGATGAGTTGATTTTTCCAACTTAGTGATATGCGCCACTTCCGGGGGCCCCAGTGCATGGAGTTTAATGTTTGGATACATGGATTTCAACTCCTTAAATAACCCGGTATAAAATGAAAGGCCTAGCTCGGGATGGTGGCCTCCCTGCAGGAGAAGCTGATCGCCGCCATAACGTATGGTTTCATCGATCTTCCGCTTATACGTTTCGATATCCGTTATATATGCTTCCGGGTGCCCGGGTATGCGATAGAAGTTGCAAAATTTACAGTTGGCAATACAAACATTGGTGGTGTTTACATTTCTGTCGATCTGCCAGGTAACCTTTCCATGCGGAACCTGGATCTTACGCAGTTCATCCGCGATGTGCATCAACCCGGTTAATGCAGCGTTTTGAAACAGAAAAACGCCTTCTTCCACGGAGAGAAATTCGAAATTCAGGGCCTTCCTGTATAGTTGTTCAAGTACCATATATCAAACTACTAACAAAATTACATCCAATCGGTTGTATTTTCCGGTATGGGATTGCGTAGAATTATCTGTTTGCTGTTTTTATTTCTGATGGCATCGGGTGTCCGGGCCCAGCATAGACAGGAATCACCTAACACGGCCCTTTTGCTAACCAGATTTAGTTTCCGGCAGTTCAGCGGCGGGGTAATGATCATTAAAGCCTGCTTTGAGGATGTTAAGGATTCATTCAATTTTATACTCGATACAGGGAGCGGAGGAATTTCACTCGATTCAACCACCTGCGTACACTACCAGATTCCCACCAGGCCTACAGATACACTAATAAAAGGTATTGCAGGGATTCGCAAAGTGAGTTTTTCTTTCGATAAAGAACTGCACCTTCCCGGACTAACCGTCGAACACCTGAATTTTCATGTGAATGATTATGATGTGTTGAGCAGTGTGTATGGCGAAAAAATTGACGGCATTATCGGTTATAGTTTTTTCAGCAGATATATCGTGCAGATTGATTTTGATAGCCTGATGATAAGTGTATTCAATCCGGGTGCTTATCAGTATCCTTCCAGGGGATATGTACTTCATCCTGATTTTACGACACTTCCGTACCAGCCTGTTTACTTCAGAGATGCCCGCAAACAAAAATTTCCTTTTTATCTCGATTCGGGTGCCGGTCTTTGTTTTTTATTATCTGAGAAGTTGGTTGCCGACAGCATGATCCTATCAAAAAAAAGAAAACCCATACTTACGCAGGCGGAAGGAATGGGGGGCATGCTTCGTATGCGCCTAACCGTGGTTAAAGAATTGCGGATAGGACCGTACAAGTTTAAAAAGGTGCCTGCTTTTTTATACGATGATGTAAATAATATTCTGAATTACCCTAATATCGGTGGCGTTGTTGGAAATGATTTGTTCAGACGTTTTAATGTAACATATAACTATGCCCGGAAGGAGATTCATCTTATTCCCAATTCACATTTTACCGATGAATTTGATTATGCCTATACCGGGATGGGTATATATTATGTAGATGGGAAAACCGTGGTACTGGATGTGATCGCCGGTTCTCCCGCTGAAAAAGCCGGAATAAAAGTAAACGATGTGGTGATCGGCGTGGGTAATTATATTGGCCAGAATATCCAGACGTACAAAACACTTCTCCAGGAACGCAAAGAGCGCGTCAAATTAATCATCGAACGACAGGGCAAGCTTATTGAGATCAGGATGAAGACAGGCAGCATTCTCTAGCCCGTTCAACTATCCCTAACTTTGCGGCCATGATCAATTTTCAAAAGTTTACCCTTTCGAATGGTTTGCGTGTACTGGTTCATGAAGATGAAGGAACACCCATGGCGGTGGTGGATGTGATTTATGATGTGGGTGCAAGAGATGAGCATCCGGAAAAAACCGGCTTTGCGCATTTGTTCGAACACCTGATGTTTGGTGGAAGTAAGCATATCAAATCGTATGATGAACCCCTTCAGATGGCAGGCGGTGAGAACAATGCATATACAACTAATGATCTCACCAATTATTATTGCCAGTTACCGGCCGACAATATAGAAACTGCTTTCTGGCTGGAAAGCGACCGTATGTTAAGCCTGGCTTTTAGTAAAAAAAGCCTTGAAGTGCAGCGCAAGGTGGTGATCGAAGAATTTAAAGAGCATTATATCAATAAGCCTTACGGAGACGCATGGCATAAATTCCGCGAACTTATTTACCAGGTGCATCCTTATCGCTGGATGACGATTGGAAAAGAACTTAAGCATATTGAAGATGCTACGCTGGAAGATGTGAAACAATTTTTTTTCAAACATTATACACCGCTCAATGCCATACTGGTTGTGGCAGGGAATGTTAAGACCGAAAATGTAAAGGTTCTTGCTGAACAATGGTTCGGTGATATTCCTCCGGGAGATAAATATAACCGAAATCTTCCCAAAGAGCCCAAACAGACTGCTCCCCGGTTTATAGAGGTAAAAGCCGATGTGCCACTTGATGCATTATATAAAAGCTGGCACATGTCGTCCCGCACTGATCCCCGCTATTATGCGGCAGACCTGATCACGGAAATTATGGGCGGCGGTGGTTCATCAAGATTATTTCAATCGCTCGTGAAAGAAAAGAAAATGTTCAGCAATATCGAATGCTACCACATGGGTAGTACCGATGAAGGCATCCTTGTGATCGAAGGTAAGTTGGTAAAGGGAGTGGATATAAAAAAAGCCGATGAAGCTGTTTCACAGGAACTGAAAAAATTAATGGATTCCGGTATTTCAGATACGGAGCTGGAGAAGGTAAAGAATAAAACAGAAAGTGCCATGGCTTTTGAAGATATGAGCATTACAAACCGTGCTGCAAACCTCGCCATGTACGAATTGCTGGGTAATGCCGATTTAATAAACACCGAGTTAGATAATTACAGAAAGGTTTCTGCGGAAGATATTCTGGTTGAAAGTAAAAGGATCTTCGATGTGAATAACAGCAATACGATGTATTATCTATCCCGCAATTAATTTGAAATGAACAGAACAAAGTCCCCACAAATAAAAGATGCGATCGACTTCAACCTTACATTGAAGCCATACCGTTATGCTACATTAAATAATGGTATACCTGTTTATGCAATTGAAGCTGGCTCTCAGGAGGTGGTACAACTTGAGCTGGTGTACACGGCAGGTAATTATTTTGAAAAGAAAAAAGGCGTGGCCGCCGCCACAAATTTTCTATTAAAAAATGGAACGAAAAGCCGCACTGCGCTGGAGATCAATGAAGCTTTTGATTATCTCGGTGCCTATTGCAACCGGGCCTGCTACAATGAAACGGCGGTGGTATCCCTTCATTCGCTTTCGAGGCACCTCGATAAATTATTACCCGTGGTAAGAGATATGCTGGAGAACCCGGTTTTTCCGAAAGAGGAACTGGATATCTACCTGCAAAATTCCAAACAGCGTTTGAAGGTTAACCTGGAAAAATGCGAGTTTGTGGCAAACCGGCTTATTGACAGTTATGTGTATGGTCCTGCACATCCTTATGGTGTCTATAACGAACAGGCAGATCTTGATCAGATCACGCAAAG
>JAEWDG010000206.1 GCA_023390215.1 Bacteroidota bacterium
AATGGCACCTCCGAACAACAGAAATTTCTCCGTAAGCGTGGTTTTACCGGCATCAGGATGGGAAATGATCGCGAAAGTCTTGCGCTTATTGATTTCGTTTACGTATTTCATAAAGTGCGCAAAGATAATATGCGGAGGGCAGTTTACAGGCTAATATCAGCGTCATCGAGCCGGATCCCGATTTTTTTCATGAGAATGGAAGCATTCATGCTGCTGCAAACACCGGGTTTGATGCGGTAATCGAAGCTGAGATCTTCCCCGTGCACAGTTACATCGAAATAATAATTGGAAATCTGAGAACCGAAATCTCTGGCATATTCAGTAAGGGCGAGGTCATGTGTCGCTACAAGGGCGACTGCCTGTTTTTCCAGCAACTGCCTTATCAAGGCCCTTGATCCGGTATGGCGATCGTGAGAATTCGTTCCCCTTAAAATTTCATCCAGCAACACAAAAACGTGTTCGTTCTTATTTGCTGCGTCAATGATCTGTTTCAATTTTTTTAATTCGGCGTAAAAAGTTGATGTGCTTTCTTCGAGGTTATCGGCTATGCGCATACTCGACATCAATTTCACATATGAAATTTTTAAATGATCTGCGCAAACAACAGAACCAGCAAGGGCGAGCACAGTGTTTACGCCTGTTGTTCTTAAGTACGTACTTTTTCCGGCCATATTACTTCCGGTGATGAGCATGATGTGTTTTTTGCCTGGAATCGATATGGGATTATCCACCCGTTTTTCTTTTGGGATGAGCGGGTGCCCCATATTCGTTCCTTCACATACAAAATAATCTGAGACGATCTCAGGGAAAACCCAGGCAGGATTATTAAAACAAATGGTTCCAAAAGAACACAGCGCTTCCATTTCTGCAATGGTATCCATCCATTCTTTCAAATTAACATCACGTGATGTTTTCCATTTCTCCAGATCCAGTATCTGCTGCAAATTCCAAAGCAGGAAAAGATTCAACGGAGCCGATAACAACATATTATATCGCAAGTCAAAACGGGATAGAATTTTTTCCAGGTCTTTCACCCGTGACGAAGCCTTGTGTTTTTCTAAGTATAGTTTTTTTTGAAGTTGTTTAAGTTTTTCAGAATCAAATGCGGCTGATTCGATCAACATCAATTGTTGCGTCACAACTTTTAATTCATCAACCATAAAGGATAATGAATTATGAACAGAGGATACTTTTTTATTGATATAATAGGAAATCATCCCCGAGAAAAGCAGCGCATAAATGAATATATCGAGGCCCACCCAATCACCGATATACAATGTAAGTATAGCAAGCATGATTGCAGGAACTACATATCGCACCACCTGTAAAAACCGATACTGCAAAAAACTTGTAGGTTCGTTAAGCCATTCTTTGAGCCGGTCTTCTGTCATAAAACTTAATTTTTTCTTCATGCCATGCACGCGGAGATCCAGAAGGAAATCCGGTGTATGACTTAATTCTTTAATCGCCTGTTGACGAAGTTTAATATCGTTGAATGCCGCAGCCTTTAAGAGCCAGTTGGCAAGCCATTTCTCACCGGGTTCAGAACCGGTTCGGTTAAGAAACTGAAAAAGGGAAGCCGTTACGAATAAGTCCAGGTCTTCCGCGTAGGGATGGTCTTTAGGCTTCCAGTTTGCGCCATTGGGAAACTGCGAATATGAGCCATGCAGCGAGAGCAATTCCTGGTTGACTGCTTTTTGATAGACAAGCAGGGTTTCCATTCTTGCTTTATTGTCGAGGTCTTTCCTCACGATCCGGAAAAACAGAAAGACCAGTGATAGGATAAGAATGAGACTCAACATGATGGAGACATGCCAAAGAAAATAGCCCGTAACGATCATCAGCATGATGTTCCCGAAACGGATCAGACCCAGACCGGTTTTGCGTTTCCGTCGCTTCTCAAGTTCTTTTTGAAATGCATCATGTTTTTGTTTGTAATACTGTTCTGGACTTCCTGATTCGGCCATTATCAGAGTTTAACGCTTTAAGTGATGAATACATGTCAAATATCCGGTAAATTTGCAGTTGCTACTAAAAACGGGGCTGACCGGTTTTGACAGCATAGATCTTTGTATGTAAGCATGTAGTGCGTTGGATAGTTTAGCACTTAAATCTGAATATTCAAACCTTTAAATGGCAATACTTCGTATGCCATGGCTGCCTAATTATTAATTAGGTCGTCATTCGGGCCGCCGATTGGGTTCGCCCACTACCCGATCCGCCGCCGACTCAAAAAAATGCTGGGTTGCTGCAACCGAATGGAGTGACGGTTGCCTAAGACCATTCTTCTAAGGCCAGGGTTGGTTTGTCTTACCCCTGCTTTGGCCCGACAATCAATGTAAGAATAAACATGTAGAAAGCTTATGAAGGATATGTTTGGACTCGAGTTCGATTCTCGACAGCTCCACTCTTCTCACTGATTTTAAGCTGTAGACCAGGGGTTTGCAGCTTTTTCATTTTTATCTGATATATAATAGGGTTCTTGCCCACTTGTACCCATAATGTTTATCCAATTTTCCTATTTTTATGCAAACGATTGCATAAATGAGTCTCCGGGTTACGATTGCGGATATTGCGGAAGCCCTGGGCATAAATCCCGGAACCGTTTCCCGAGCACTCAATAACCATCCTGCCATCAGCGCATCCACCAAAGAAAAAGTGGAGCAAATGGCCCGCAAACTCAAATACCGGAGAAATCAGATTGCCAGTTCACTCCGTTCGGGGCAAACAAAATTAATCGGTGTAGTTGTCCCCAGCGCTGCCATGAATTTCTTCGGCACTGTGGTTCATGGAATCGAGATGGTCGCAAATAAACAGAATTATGGAGTGATCATCGTTCAATCCAATGAAAATGCACAGCAGGAAAAACAGGGAATAGAATCTTTATTAAACGCAAGGGTTGATGGCATCCTGATCTCTCCCTCCCGTCAAACAACCAATTTTGATCACCTGCTGCAGGTTAAAAAATCAGGCATGCCCATCGTAATGTTCGATCGTGTTGAACCCAGCTTAAGAATAGACGCCGTCTCTATAAACGATGAAGAGGCCGCATATCTCGCTACCCGTCATTTAATTGAAAAAGGATATCAAAAACTCGCACATGCTTCTGGCCCTTCACGCATCCACATATTCAATAAAAGAAAAAAGGGATTTATTAAAGCCGTACAGGAAGCTGGATTGGAATTGAATAAAAAATGGCTGGTAGAAGGAGACCTCTCTGTTGAATCAGGTGAAAACATCGCCCGCAACTTTCTTTCTCAAACCATAAGGCCCGATGCCATTTTCGCCGCGGAAGATTTTACCGCATTGGGTGTTTTAAAAGTTGCGCGTGAAATGGGAATTCAGGTTCCTGAAGATTTGGGCGTTATCGGTTTCGCGAATGAAAATTTTGGTTTACATGTTACGCCTTCCCTTTCAACAATCGATCAAAAAACGCTTGAGATGGGAAAAATTGCATGCAACCTGGTGCTCAAAAAAATTGCCAATGGTAAACCAAAAACACAACAGCCTGAAAATATAATATTGGATGCCACACCCATATTCCGGGAATCAACCGCAAAAAAATCCGCGACCCGCAACAATTTAAAAAAACAAAAATCCCTGGTTCTATGAAATATATGCTAATTGCTATGGCATTGCTTTCTTTCACCGGCTTTTATGCATGTGACAAAAAATCAAATAGCCCGAACATCAATCCACCGGATACCATTTCTACCAATCCCCCAGACACCGGCGTTGCAGTTTTTTTTGCAAAAGGCGCCGATGTAAGCTGGGTTACCGAAATGGAAGCCCAGGGAAGAACATTTAAAAACCGCGACAACCAGCCCCAGGAATGTATGTCAATTCTAAAAGGGATGGGCATGAATGCTGTTCGTCTGCGCGTTTGGGTTAACCCTGCAAATGGGTACAACAATACCGCAGATGTTGTTTCGAAAGCAGGCAGGGCAAAAGCTCTGGGGATGAAAATAATGATTGACTTTCACTATAGCGATTCATGGGCAGACCCGGGCCAGCAAAATAAACCTGCAGCCTGGAGCTCCGCATCGTTCGCAGTGTTGCTCGATTCTGTTTACCATCACACCCGGAACGTATTAAATGCGCTAAAACTTCAGGGCATAACGCCAACCTGGGTGCAGGCAGGTAATGAGACCAACGACGGTCTGCTCTGGGAAGACGGTCGCGCTTCTGCAAATATGCCAAACTACGCGCAAATTATTCGTAAAGGCTATGATGCCGTAAAATCCATTGATACAACGATAAAAGTGATCGTGCATCTCTCGAACGGATTTGACAACGCGCTCTACCGATGGAATATGGACGGATTAAAAAATAATGGGGCCAAATGGGACATCATTGGCATGTCTCTCTACCCTGCTGCAGCTACCTGGCAAAACCTTAACCTGCAATGTCTGACCAATATGAATGATATGGCATCCCGCTATAATAGTGATGTAATGATAACTGAAATCGGAATGAGCTGGACGGATTCAACTGCCTGTAAAGAATTTATCAGTGACCTCATCAGCAAAGCCAAACAGGTAAACAATCATCGTGGGATCGGGGTGTTTTACTGGGAACCTGAATCATATAATAACTGGAACGGATATACGCTTGGTGCTTTTGACAACAGTGGCAAGCCTACCATCGCTTTAACTGCTTTTAATTAGCTATGAAAAAATATTTCATTATTTGTTTATTTACGCTTGTTGCACCTTTCTCAAACGCACAAACGACAAAGCAAAATTTTGATGAAGACTGGCATTTTGCGTTTGGTAATGCCAATGATCCCTCACAGGATTTCAATTATTCCCAGGCACTGATTTTCGCTAAAACCGGCGCTGCGCGGGGAACTGCGATCGACAGAAATTTCAATGATACAGGCTGGCGTAAATTGGATCTTCCTCACGACTGGGCCGTGGAACTACCTTTTGTTGAATCACCCAATTTTGATGTACAGTCGCATGGCTATAAACCCGTTGGTGGTTTTTTTCCAGGTACCAGTATCGGTTGGTATCGAAAACAATTCAATGTTTCACTAAAAGATTCGGGACAGATTTTCCGTATCAGTTTCGACGGAGTTTTCCGTGATGCCAGCTTCTGGATCAATGGATTTTATTTGGGTAACCATAAAAGCGGATATACAGGTGCAAGTTTTGATATTACAGATTACATGGATTATCATCAAACCAACGTGATCGTTGTTAGGGTTGATGCAACGCAATATGAAGGTTGGTTCTATGAAGGTGCGGGGATATACAGACACACCTGGCTAACCAAGTCTCCACCGCTACATTTCGATGAATTTCCCCCATATATCACTACTAACGTAAACGGAAAAACGGCAGTCATAAATTTCATTTCAGAAATTCAAAACGAATATCCAACCAAACAATCGTTCCGGTTTAAAAGTCATATCCTTGATCGTGAAGGCCGTATCCAGGCATCAACAAAGACTGAGTACATTACACTTTTACCCGGAGAACGAAAATCCTTCAACCGGAAAATCATCCTGAACAATCCCATTTTATGGGATATTGAAAACCCATATCTCTACAGGCTTTCATCAACACTCAGCAACAATAACTTAAAAGATCAACAGGTCTACCGTTTTGGCATTAGAACCATTGATATAAGAGCAGATGGCGTATTCCTTAATGGAAAATATATAAAGGTCTTAGGTACGAACAATCATCAGGACCACGCAGGCGTTGGATCTGCCATGCCTGATGCACTGCAATATTTCCGCATTCGTCGCCTAAAACAAATGGGCAGTAATGCTTACCGAACCAGTCACAATCCTCCCAGCCCCGAACTGCTTGATGCATGTGACAGCCTGGGTATGCTTGTAATGGATGAAAACCGTTATCTCAATGGAAATCAACATTACATGGATGATTGGAAATGGTTGTTAAAAAGAGACCGCAGTCGTGCTTGCGTATTCATGTGGTCGATTGGAAATGAAGAAGGTTGGGTTCAGACCAACTCTGTTGGAAGAAATATCGCCTCCCGTCTGATTGCGGTGCAAAAAGAACTTGACCCTACAAGAACATCCACTTATGCCGCTGATCTTCCCAATGTTTTTAATGGCATTAATGAAGTGATACCCGTTCGTGGATTCAATTACAGAGAATATGCAGTGGAAGCGTATCATACAGCGCATCCAACACAACCCATTATCGGAACCGAAATGGGCTCAACTGTTACAACCCGTGGGATCTATGAAAAAGATTCGGTTAAATGTTATCTACCCGACCAGGATATTACAGCACCCTGGTGGGCAAGCAAAGCGGAAACCTGGTGGAAGCTCGCGTCTGGTAAACGGTTCTGGCTGGGCGGTTTTATCTGGACAGGTTTCGATTACCGCGGGGAACCCACACCCTTCCAGTGGCCGAATATCAGCTCACATTTTGGCGTAATGGATGCTTGTGGCTTTCCAAAGAACATCTATTATTATTATAAATCATGGTGGAGTAATAAAGATGTAATTCATCTCTCACCGCATTGGAATCATACAGGTGAGGAAGGAAAACCCATTAACGTTTGGGTAAACAGCAACGCAGACACGGTTTCACTAATTCTTAATGGCCGCGAGCTGGGCAAAAAGAAAATGCCCAAAGACGGTCACATTGAATGGTTGGTGAATTATGAAGCAGGTAAACTCGAAGCAACCGGATATAAAAACGGAAGAAGATTCAGCAACTCGATACAAACTACCGGCGAGGCTTTCGAATTAATGGTAAGTCCGGCAAAAACAACGCTGATCGCTGATGGAAAAGATCTTGCGGTGCTGAACATTGCGGTTT